>JBBSFA010000889.1:0-2143 GCA_038239185.1 Elainellales cyanobacterium
GAAGCTCGGATCTATCAAACGGAACTGCATGGCTCAGTCCCAGAGAGGATCATGCCTTACGATCCAGATGGGTTACATCGGCACCTGCACTATGTCGCAGACGAAAATAATGGTCAGCGTCAGCCAGAACTCAAAGCCTTCTACGAAGCGGTAGCGCAGACGCTGACGGGTGCAGAGAAGGTTCTGATTTTTGGTAGCTCAACTGGATCAAGCAGCGCAATGGATCATCTGCTGGTCGATCTCAAAGACCATCACCCCGATCTCGCGCAGAAAGTCATTGGTACCGTCGTTGTCAACGAACAACATCTGACCGAGGATCAGTTACTCGCACAGGCGCGATCGTTCTATGCTGCAACTGAGTCTTGAAGTTAGGAGGTATCGATGTCTGGGTCAATGAATCAACAAATTCTGCTTAAAAATCGCCCGATCGGGAAACCGAAAGAGAGTGACTTTGCCGTGGTCGAAACGGCAATTCCAGAACCGGGAGAGGCAGAAATACTCAGTCGCACCATTTACTTATCGCTCGATCCCTATATGCGAGGACGAATGAGCGATCGTGAATCTTATGCGACTCCGATCGAGTTAGGCAACGTCATGGGGGCTAGCACCGTCAGCCAGGTCGTGAAGTCAAACCATCCTCAATTCTCAGTCGGAGAGTTCGTCGTAGGCTATGACGGCTGGCAGGCGTATGGAATTTCAAAAGGCGAAACCTTGAGAAAGCTCGACCCCAAGCAAGTTCCGCTCTCTTATGCTTTGGGCATCACCGGAATGCCTGGAATGACTGCCTATTTTGCACTGCTCGACATTGGCAAACCCAAAGCAGGCGAAACGGTTGTAGTCTCTGCTGCTTCTGGTGCAGTCGGTTCAGTGGTAGGTCAGATTGCTAAAATCAAAGGCTGTCGGGCAGTCGGCATTGCTGGCAGCGATGAAAAATGTGATTACGTTGTGAATGAATTAGGATTTGATGCCTGCATTAATCGCAAAACTCAAAATTTGGATTCAGCCTTAAAAACTGCTTGTCCCGACGGGATTGATATCTATGTTGATCATACGGCAGGGGCAATTCTAGAAGCAGTACTGCAACAGATCAATTTGAACGCCAGAATTCCTTTAGTGGGTTTGATCTCTCAGTACAATGCCGAAACCTTACCTCCAGGACCAAATTTGCTGCCGCTACTGGTGAAACGTGCGCTAATCAAGGGGTTTCTGGTGGGTGATTACCAAAAACGCTATGCCGAGTTTATCCAAGATGTCTCTCAGTGGTTACAGGCAGGTCAGCTCAAGTACAAAGAAGATGTCGTAAAAGGGCTAGAAAATGCGCCCAATGCTTTTATCGATCTATTGCAAGGGAAAAACTTTGGCAAGCTAATTGTTCAGGTTGGAGATGATCCAACGCAGAAATGAAGCATCTATCCACACACTGTAATTTAAGAAATTCCAATCATGAATGACGAATCAATGGTGGCTCAAGGAACGGTTCCTAATCAAGCTGCTGCTGAAGCGCTACAAGCGATCGCAGGGCAAAAGCATTACGCAGGAGGCAATGCACTGTTAAGCGCTGAAGCTGAGGCAGGAGCCGAGACTGATCATTCTGCGATCGATCAGCCAGCAGCAACCAACACTCCCAGCAATCCAGCCAAAGATCATCTAACTCTTGAACAACTTGGTGATGAAGAAAATTTATCGCTGATCAACGATGTTGCGATCGCAGAATAATCGGAGTTTGAATACTCAGTCATGCCTTTTTTCCTGTAAGCGCCAGATATGCGAGTGTAGCTCATGAAGAATAGGATTGTATTTTTGGGATTGTCGCTTTTGTTATATGGAATAGCACTCGCGCTGCCTTGCCTGTTGTTTAATGTAGTGCCGATCGCTCCTACCGTGAATCCCACTCACGTTTACGCAATGAAGGGAGCGGAACTGACTGCTTGGGGAATTTTTGGATTGCTTTTCCTGCAAATTCCAGCGATTGGTTGGCTTGCTAATCCAATTTATGGGCTATGTTGCATATTCTTTGTGAGACAGCAATATAAGTTCTCGGCAATGGCTGGACTCGCCTCAGTGGTCATCGGTTTTGGAGGAACATTATCAGCATTTTGGTTCACGTTACCTGCTGATAGTGGTGGCATCGCTAAATTCACAC
>JBBSFA010000890.1:0-2129 GCA_038239185.1 Elainellales cyanobacterium
ATTCTGTCCGTCAAAAGTCATATTAATAAACGGCTGAATCCACTGAAGTCTTCCCCATTCTTTGATATTTTCGTAGTGATAGGGGCGAACCATTGACCCTGTGCCTAACGAAACAATCAGAATTTCATTGCATTGCAGCTCTTCATTATGCTCACGATGATAGGTCATGCGTGCTTCCAAAAGAGCCAGCAGCGTTGGATTATTGGCATACACTGCTCCATCCACTAAAGAATAGAAGCCACCAGGAGTGTCTCGTTGTGCGGTATCGATCCGATAGGGTTCAAAGAAAGTGGGAGCGGCAGAGGTCGCCATCGCAGCTTGCTTCATGGTAAAACCGTTACAAATTTTGCGGAAGTTGTTGTTTCGATCGCAGTCCTCGGCTTTGCGATTGCTGGTGAAGAAGATGGGTTTTCGCAGTTGAGTGTCATAGCTGGTAATGAAGACTTCTTTCAGCGCCGCATCGAGCGATGTTATGCCAAAATATTGGGCGAGGACAGCGTCTCTACCCTCAGCGCGGTGTTTAGGATTGAATAACCATTCGTCGGTTTTACCAGGAAACTTTTCTTGGAAAATTCGCTTTCCCTCAATGCGATAGAGGTTAATCAAGTCACTGGCAGAATACTGGGGTTGGCACTCATGACGTTCGTGAGGCTTGGCTAAAGCCAATGCTAAAATACCGCCCGTTGAGGTTCCAGCGATCATGTCAAAGGAGTCGGCGATCGATTTGCCAGTACGACGTTCAATTTCGGCTAAGACCATTGCTGGAATGATGCCACGGATGCCACCGCCATCGATCGATAGAATTTTATATTTATAAGCCATACTCATCTTTTAGCCCTTGAGAATAATTGTAATTTGCCTAACTCACTGGATTAGCAGCCATAGCACCTATAACGTCTGATGTTTGATGATTATCTTGATGAGCCAATTCACCAACTGCAAGCTTATTAGCGGATTCGTCTAAGTGAACCCACCATAGCCACCCCGCAATTCCACTGACACCTAACGATCGTTAGGAATCTCGTGAAGTCAACGTAAAGATGACGCGATCGCAGCAAATTGGTAACAAAGCAACACAAAATCTGCAATATTGGGCTGATATGGTGTATTTGCTGACAATTTTGGATTTTATAAACCCTTAGATTTTTCCTGACATAGGTGCATTTACCTTGATTTATTGTTCAATCACCTGTGTTGTTCCCGAATGTCACTTTCATCTAGCTCCTTAGAAACCCTCTTTTCTGACACCTCCCAATCCTGGGATCTCGATCGCCTCCAAACCGCCTTAGCCAAAAGTAAACAAGCCCCTCTCTCTCCCACCGAGCGCGTTTGCCTGCGGGGGTTGCTCAGCGGCGTTAACCCGATCGACATTGCCGCAGCGCTGCACCGCCAGCCGCAGGGGTTGCGTGTAGACCTGACGCGCGGGCTATATCGCCACATTGAAGCCCTGACTTTGGAGAAGGTAAAAAACTGGCGTGAAGTGACAGCCAGTTTGGAGAGAGCCGGATACAAGCGATCGCCGCCACCCTTGGCTAAATTATCTGTCCAGTTCAACTGGGGTGAAGCGCCAGATGTACCTGCTTTCTTTGGGCGCACTCAGGACTTGGCGCAGTTAGAGCAATGGATTGTTGGCGATCGCTGCCGCGTGGTTACAATCCTGGGGATGGGTGGCATGGGTAAAACAAACCTGTCGCTAAAGCTGGCGCACGCCATTCAAGCGCAGTTTGAGGTTGTGATTTGGCGATCGCTGCTCAACGCCCCGCCGCTTGCGGATTTGCTTGCCGATCTGCTTCAAGTCTTATCAGGACAACCAGCGGCACTATTGACCGAACCGAACACAGCAGTTTCAAAGCTTTTGCAGTATCTCAAAAAGCAGCGTTGTTTGCTGGTCTTAGATAACGCTGAGACGATTTTACAAAGTGGAGAAGCAACGGGACGCTATCGCACAGGCTATGAAGGCTATGGTCAACTGTTCCAGCAGCTTGGAGCCGTGCCGCATCAAAGTTGCCTGTTGCTGACTAGCCGCGAAAAACCCAGAGAAATTGCCCAGCTTGAAGGCAAACCTCGCCCTGTGCGATCGCTAGAACTCGAAGGTTTAGCAGTTGCAGATGGCAAGAAAATCTTTGCAG
>JBBSFA010000891.1:0-2129 GCA_038239185.1 Elainellales cyanobacterium
ATGGCTCCTGCGGTTCTAATCGAACAACTTCAAAAACGGTACGGCGCGGTCGAAGCCGTGAAAAACGTTTCTTTGCAAGTCGAATCGGGTGAAATTTTTGGCTTATTGGGTCCCAACGGAGCCGGAAAAACCACGACGCTGCGATGTCTGTGTACTTTGACTACACCCGACTCAGGGCAGATTGAGGTGTCTGGAGTTTCAGCGCTCGAGAATCCTCGTTTGGCGCGTCAACGTCTGGGCTATGTCGCTCAAGAAGTGGCGATCGACAAAGTCCTAACTGGGCGAGAGTTGCTCCAACTTCAGGCGGCGATCTATCATCTGCCTCGCGCTACTTCGTCTGCCCGCATCGACCAAATGATGACTTTGCTGGGGCTGCAAGATTGGGCAGATCAAAAAACTGGCACCTATTCAGGCGGGCTGAAAAAGCGACTCGACTTAGCGGCGGGCTTACTGCACCAGCCGGATGTGCTGGTGTTAGACGAACCAACGGTTGGATTGGATATTGAAAGCCGTTTTATTGTCTGGGAGTTTTTGCGAAAGCTGCGGCAGGAAGGGACTACGGTGCTGCTGACCAGCCACTATTTAGAAGAAGTGGATGCGCTTGCCGATCGCGTTGCCATTCTGGACAAAGGCAAAGTGATCGCGATCGGCACTCCGTCGGAGCTGAAAGATCGGGTGGGTGGCGATCGCGTCACGCTGCGGATTCGTGAGTTTACGCCGCTTGAGGAAGCAGAGTCGGCTCAGGCAATGCTGCGATCGATGCCGTTTGTGCAGGATGTGATTATTAATTCGGCACAGGGAAATTCGCTGAATCTGGTCGTGACTTCGTCCGAAGCGCTGATCACGATCCAGCAGGCTTTGAAGGCGGCAAATCTGCCGACTTTTGGCATCTCTCAGTCGCGCCCTAGCCTGGATGATGTTTATCTGGCGGCTACGGGACAAACGCTGATGGATGCGGAGATGGCGGCAGCTAAACGTGATTTGAAAGCTGAGCGCAAGCAGAACATGCGGTAGAGCTTACCTAGGGCTTGATGCGTTACGGCTAGCGCCTAACGCATCCTACGAAATTTGGTGCTATTAAAAGCGAAAAACTTTAGAGCGAAAAATTTTCTTCGTCGTCAATTCTGACATCCCAGCCCGCCGACAGGACTTCTGCTACGACTGCTTCTAGCGCGGCGACGTTGAGACTGCGGACGGTTTGCTCTTGCAGCGGATTGGAGAGCGGAATCAGCCGGAGTTGGCGGTTATCTTGGGTCAAGTCAAACTGCGGCTCTTGGTCTGCCGATCGACTTAGCTTCAAGTAGTCGAAGCTATGGACATTGAGATACAAAGTCCGATTGGCAACTAAGGTGGAGCGCTGAGGCTCAGCAAACACCTCTACGATGTAGCCTTCATCTTCAGCGAGACACTGATCATCTTGCGTGTAGCAATAGCGGACTCGGCTCAAATCCGCGAGGATTCTCTGCATGTCTTGCTTATTCACAATGATCCCAGTATCAACAATGCAGGGAGCCGGTAAGTTGGCGTTTCCAGAAAGATGATCGTGACTCATAGAGGGAAAGCCGTAAATTGGTATGGGACTCTAGTTGGTTAATAGACTGGCTTGGGCTGGCTTGGACTGTCTGGCTTCGAGAGCTAGGGCGATCGCAATAACTAAATCATTTAAGCCGACGATTCAAGTGAAATGAACCGCTCGATCGCATTGCCTCACCCCATATTAACTCAGGTAATCGGACTGCCCTAATAAAATCTACGGAAGACCTGTCACCGGACGAATGGCTTACGGGGTGGCTGATCCAGTCAATTCAGCAAAAATTACTCGATAGGAGGAAACTAGCTTGTGGAAATTTTGGGGAAATTTGCAGCCGCGATCGCCTTCTATACCCGCTTTCCGGTTCCGACGGTTTGGGCGCTAGATTTTGAGCAGGTGGCTCGGCTGGCGCCGCTGGTCGGTATCCTAATCGGCGGTCTTTTAGGTGGATTTGACTATGGCTTGCAGGAAATTGGCGTTCCGGTGCTGACTCGCAGTGCGATCGTCGTTGTAGCTTGGGTCGGGATGACGGGTGGACTCCATCTTGATGGGGCAATGGACACGGCGGACGGGCTAGCGGTACTCGATCCAGAGCGTC
>JBBSFA010000892.1:0-2127 GCA_038239185.1 Elainellales cyanobacterium
GATCGCAGAAAACTTAAGGAATATAAGGGCAACGCTGTTCCAAGCAAGCCTTCAATAGCTTCGGATCGAACAGGATCGGCAAAAAGTGAATGCTTTTCACTTCTCGAAAGTAAAACAAAATGGGCACATTTACCCAAAAGATCCGCCAATTCTGCCACTCTCGATAGGGAAAATTGCGAATCTCTTTCTCGCCCCGATAAACTTCCAAAGCCGTTTCTGTAAAGACCAGCCGCAATGTCGCCGCCTGAAACAGCAAAAACAGCCCAAACACAGCGATCGCCCCTGCCGCCCAAAGCTGCACCAAAGTTAGCGGCATCGCAATCACTACTAGGGCGATCGGCAAAGCATAGCTAGGCGCAAGCTGCACAGTTCCCGTTATAGGCGTACTTGTTGTCGTCACAGTATTTCCCCTCAAGAACTCTCTCCATTTTAAGGCATCCCCCAGATTCAACCTAGCCCATCCCCTTCAGCACCGCACTTCCCGTTCCTTGAAACATCACCCAAGACAGAAAAAAGTCGCTGATAAAGACAGCCAGCAGCGAAGTCACCACAGCAGTAGTAGTAGACTGCCCCACCCCTTTCGCGCCGCCCGTAGTCGTCAAGCCCCAACTAGAGCCAATCACAGCGATCAGAGTGCCAAACACAACGCTCTTAATCATGGCGTTGATCAGATCCGAAAAGCTCAAAAAGTTGCGAATGGAATTGAGGAAGGTGATATTGGAAATGTCGTAGAGAATATTAGCAACCACCAACCCGGCTGCCATCCCCGCCACAAACGACAGCACGGTCAAAAAAGGCAGCATCAGCGAACAGGCAAGCACTCGCGGAATCACCAGATAGTCGATCGGATCAGTCTTCAGCATGTACAGCGCATCAATCTGCTCTGTTACCTGCATCGTGCCGATTTCCGCCGAGAACGCCGACCCAACCCGACCCGCCAAAATCACCGCCGTCAACACAGGCGACAACTCCCGCGCCAAAGCCAAAGCCAGCACGCCGCCCACCGTCGCGCCAGCCCCCAAACTAATGAACTCACGGGCAACCTGGATCGTAAACACACTACCCACCGAGATCGCCGTCACGATCGCAATCAGCAACGATTCGGGACCCACCAGCACCATCTGCTCGATCGTATTACGCCGATGAATCCTGCCCCGCATCAGATGGATCACCACCTGTCCCCCCAGCAGCGAGGCAGCAACTAACCGCTGCCCCCACCTGCGAATGCCAGAGCGCTGATAAGATTCAGTCATAGAGGGTTAGGTTCCATAAAGAGAAAAATCCTGCCGCCCAGTGCGACCTTAGATAAGGCTCAGCACGTAAGAATTTTTAACACAAACGCTCATCAAATCGGACTACGCTAACAAATTAGGTGCGTTTTTCTGCGCGCCTTTGCCGTTGATCAGCACCCATCCTGCAAATTAAAGAACTGTGTTGGGACATTAAGTAGGAACTTTAGCATGAGCAGTAATCTAGCAACTAAGTTGCGCGAAGGTACTAAAAAATCACATTCGATGGCAGAAAACACAGGCTTTATCGCTTGTTTTCTGAAAGGTACCGTTGAGAAAAATTCATACCGCAAGCTAGTCTCGAACTTCTATTATGTCTATTCTGCAATGGAAGAAGAAATCGAGCGGCACCGCAATCACCCCGTAGTGTCGAAAATCTACTACCCTGAACTGAACCGCAAGGGAACGCTAGAGCAGGACTTGGCTTTCTACTACGGCGCAAACTGGCGCGATCAAATCTCTCCCTCGCCTGCGGCGGCTGAGTATGTAGCGCGGATTCGGGAAGTGTCCAACACGGCTCCAGAACTCTTGGTTGCTCATGCCTACACTCGCTACATCGGCGACCTGTCAGGCGGACAAATCCTCAAAGGCATCGCAGTCCGAGCCATGGGCTTGGCAGAAGGCGAAGGTACCAGCTTCTACGAGTTCAACACCATCCCAGACGAAAAAGCCTTCAAGGCAGAATATCGTCAGGCAATGGACAGCATCCCCGTCGATGATGCCACCGCCGATCGCATCGTTGATGAAGCCAACGACACCTTTGGGCTGAACATGAAGATGTTCAGAGAGCTAGAAGGCAGCTTGATCAAAGCGATCGGGCAAATGCTATTCAACACGC
>JBBSFA010000893.1:0-2105 GCA_038239185.1 Elainellales cyanobacterium
ACTTTAAATGCATGATCAGGCTCTAAGGAGAAGCCTTGAGGATTGACTCAGAATATTCGTGAGTAAAGCGATCGCTGCATACGAAGCGATCGCACCGTTTGGGTTTTCAGGAATTTGGACTGAATAACTGGGAGCTAGATTCGTCTGGATTTCCTGGTTCGCTGCGCCTGCATCTACATACCTTGTGTGCCTGCATCTATATGACTTTTAATTCAGATAGAAAGGCTGTTACTGGCTCTACTTCCTCAGGGGCTTCAAACAAACGTGCTCGATCGCGCCTGCATCAGTTCGGGCTAGCGGTGATTTTGGCGGCAGATGCCGCACGTCAAAGTGCAATTCTGCCAAGCGCCAAAAATCACTTTCGCCTGCCGCCCTTGCTGCTTGCCGGATATGCACTTGTGCAAATTCTCTGGATGGTCTGGCTGTGGTTTAATCACCTGCCCTTCCCGCTCAACTTGGAAGCGATGGAGATGACTGTCCTGCAACATGTGCAGCGGCTGTTGGCTGGACTGCCACTCTACCCTGAGCCTAGTCCTGATTTTGTAGCACTTGCCTACAACCCTTTGTTTTATTACCTCTGTCTGCCGTTTACCTGGCTGTTTGGCGCAACCCTGCCGACGATCCGGTTTGTCGCAGTTTTGGGCATGTTGGGATCGGGCATAACCCTGTTTGTGATTGTCCGGCAGGCGACGCGATCGCGCTGGTGGGGTCTAATGACAACTGGACTGTTTGCCGCATCCTACCAAGCCCTAGACACCTATATCGACAATGCCCACCGAGATTCCTGGCTGCTCTTCAGCATCCTCTTGGGCTGTCATCTGCTCGATCGAACTCTAGCGGCTTATTCTTTGGGGTCTCGGTTGCCTAGATCGATTCAGCCACTCCCCGGCATTTTCTTGCTGATTGTCGCCTTTTGGTTCAAGCAGCAGGGAGCTATTTTTCTGCTGGGTGGATTGTTGTACCTGACCTGGAAAGCAGGCTGGCGACGGGCCTGGTTGGCTTGGGGCTTAGGGCTGCTGCTGGTGCCGGGACTTTACATCGCTGCACCGGATTGGCTATTTGGCGATCAGTTTCACTATTTCACCTGGCAGGTGCCACGTCAGTGGGTTCAGCCCCAAAAAGGCGAGCTGTTGCTGCTGCTGAGCTTACTGGCGCGTCATTATGGGCTACTGTTGCTAGCAGGCAGTGCGATCGCGATCGCTAAGCTGCAACAACGGTGTGTCTCAATCTGGTTTGCCCTCTTGCCGATCGCCTTTCTCAGCGGCGGGATAGCAGCCCTGACTCCCGGATCAAATCGCAACGTTTATATCCCGATTGTCACCTGGCTGATCGTTGTGGGAACGATCGGTCTAAAGGATCTGGCAGACCGAGCTAAGGCACGAGGCAAGAATTCAAATTTGGTATTTTTGGCTTTAGCGCTCTCTTTCCTGCTGCTGGTTTATAACCCCTCCAAGGTGATTGTCTCTGCAAAGTCTAAAGCGACCTATCAAGATTTTGTCGGCTACTTGCAATCGCTGAATGGCACCGTTTACATCCCCTGGGTTGGGCAGCTTCCAGAGGTTCCTTCGGTCTATCCGATGGCACATTGGGTGCCCCTAGATGATATGGTGCGTGGCCCTGGACGCAGCGAGGCAGATCAACCGTTGATTCGATCGATTCTCAGCTTGGTCGTGCAGCCTCCGGGAAACGCTTACTTGCTCCACAATTTCCCGCTGGAAGAGGATACGATGCTTAAGTTTCTGGGCGAGCACTATGTACTGGAGGCAGACTTGGGCGATCGATTCCAAGCGCTTGCCGCATTACCTAAACGCTATACGCTGCATCACCCGCGCTACCTGTATCGCTATAAAGAGAATCCAGCAAATTGACTATATTGGGGTTCAAAAACGCAATTGGGGTTCAAAAGGCATAGCACCCTTGAACCCCAATTTTCTAGAGGATTGAAGTCTAGAAGCTTTCAGCCAGTTGCATTAGAAGAAAGCCGGACGATGCCGAATTAGGCTCAAGAATTCTTCGCGAGTACGAGAATCTTCTTGAAATGCGCCCAACATCGCGCTCGTTACCGTCCAAGATCCAGGCTTCTGCACCCCCCGCATTGCCATGCA
>JBBSFA010000894.1:0-2105 GCA_038239185.1 Elainellales cyanobacterium
ATTTGAGACACCACGCTGGTAAACAATACTGCCAAAATCACTTGACCTACGAGAGCCGGATAAATGTTCGCCAAAGCAGGCGGCAGCACGATCAACCGAAAAATAGATAGCTTGTTGAAGCCGATCGCCATCCCTGCTTCGACCTGCCCTTTGGGAATACTCTCAACCCCAGCTCGAACAATCTCTGTAGAATACGCGCCGAAGTTTACGCCTAGCGACAAAATTGCGGCTTGCTCGGCGGTCAGTTTGATTCCTAAAGTCGGTAATCCAAAGAAGATAAAAAAGAGCTGAATCAGGTACGGCAAAAAAATAAATAGTAACCAGGAATCACGCGCCACCCCGGAAAATTACTACTACCCCCAGCAGCGCAGACACAAAAGCCAGAATCGCAGACCAGAGCGGATGTTGCCCTTGCAGCCGTCCCCCTTTTCCCTGAATTGTGTCTACATCGATCCAGGGCGTTGCACCCCGGCGAAACCAGCCCGTTACGGTAAGGGGATGCGACGTCAATTGAGTGGGACGCAACGCTTGAGGCAACAGGTTGCCCAACAAGCCCCACCTCGTCGTATGGTGCAGCCGAATCAACCCGGTCGAGGTTTGCAAAATCAAATCCTGGTGCAGCCAGTTGGCAAAGCCTCGCCGTCCTAAAAGCTTGCCTTCTAGTCGGATCGGCTGACTGTCGATCGGCAGTGCGGTAGAAGCCGCCAGCAAATCAGATAGATCTGGATCGCTCAATAGATTGGCGCGTTTAATATCCGGGAAAAATCCGTTAATCCGAATCATCAAACCAATCCCAAACCCAATCAGCATCAAGCCGACTAGGACAGATCGATCGCCCGTCAGCCAGGTCAAATCAAGCCAGTTTAGCCTATCTGCAACCCAACCCAGTAGCCATAGCGCCATCGCCGCCAAAAAGCCAATCAGCGCCCCCAGAAACGGCGCAGCTTGCAGCCGGAATTTGCGGCGGAGCAGCGCGGTTGGGGCATTTCCGGCTTTGCCTTGCAAATTTTGCCAGTCCAATTCGCCATCCAACCGCCAGTATTGCGCGTACAGCATCAGCAGATGTAAACGATCGCCCAGCGGCGGCTGAGCATCCAGCAGCGTGAGCCACTGCCGATAAGGATTGCGGCGATCCCATTCCAGCACGGCAGCTTGGGGCGATTGGCTGTAGACGCTGCCTAGACTGAGCGCCGTTCGGTAGCCGATCGGAGACAGCAGATCAAAGCCTTCCAGCAGGTAGCTACTATGTCCCCATTGCTCGGTTTGCTGAGCCGTGCCGATCGCCAATTTCAGCAGCATTCGCGTCAGCGCGTTGGGATTGCCCGTCAGTTCGGCGGCAGTGCGATCGCTGTAGTAGAGTCGGCGGCGAGAGAGCCAAAGTCCTGGCAGGCGGCAGAGCCAGTACAGCCCATAGCCAAAGCTAGAAACCAGAATCGCCACCGTTTGTAGCACCCGATCGCGCTGGCGATCGCCCCAGGCTGCCACGTTCCAATAGACCAAATAGGGCAACTGCGCGACCAAGGTTACCCATGATAAGACCCCAAAATTCCAGTGAATGATATGCCCTAGCTCTGCCGCAAACAGCGTCGCGAGTTCAGCCTCTTCGAGCTGGTCAAGTGCGCCTTGGGTGATCACAATTCGAGCATTGTGCGGCAAATAGCCATAGGTAAAGATCAGCGGTACGGTCGTGGGCAGCAGTCCCAAAGTCGGCAAGGGCTGTCTTCGCTGTTGTGTGACTCGCCTGACCAAACGAACCGTTTCAGGGCTGTGAGGCTCCAGACCAGACAGCTTGATCGGCTTCAGCCCATAAAACTTTCGCAGCACCGCATCCATCAGCCAGGGGGAAACCGCAAACAGCAGCAGCAATCCGAGCGCCACCGCAAGCCAGGGATCTTTGGGCGGCTGCACCAGCATGGCTAGCGTATTCGAGTGGAGCAGCAAAGCCAACTGCCAAAAAATCCAGCGCAGACAGTCCTGAACCAGCATCGGCAGCGTTTTCAGCACCCAGAGTAATGCGATCGCCGTGCCAGCCGTCAGCAGCCAGAGCAGAGAGCGATCGAGCTTCGCGAGGCTGTTCCACTTTGCAGCGCGGCGAGCATTTTTCC
>JBBSFA010000895.1:0-2103 GCA_038239185.1 Elainellales cyanobacterium
CCTAGCAGTTTGTCGAAATCATTCGAGCAAATTTAGCAGAGCAGTGATGGCTATGACCCAGACAAGTCAAATAGCAGAACAGTCTAGCTATCGGCAGTTCAGCAAGCCTTAATAAAGGTGAAGTTTAGAAAGGTGAAGTTTAGGGCGCAGCCGATTGGGTAAAGTGAAGCGTTCAGGCTAGCTTTGCAGCAATCGAGAACGAATCATTCTAGGTTCTGTTGAGGGTGGGGCACTGCCCTCAAATGCAAAACTGATGCGTTTTCGAGAGGGTTACTTTTATGAAAAGGGCGCTTTAAAAAGAGGACTAGGCTTGAGGGGCTAAGCTTAATGGCTGAACCTAATAGAATTCAAAACAGGGTACGCTTCCGGCTTTATGCCTAATGACTCGATGCCTTATGAAGTCTATCTCGCTGGCTCATCTACTCGACTATTGCTACTTTATTGAAGTCTGGATTGCAGCCTTGGCTCGATTAGGATCTGGGTGCAACTTGTGAATTTTCCACGGCGCTATTTTCTCAACGCTACTCCTTAATGCCATATTCCCCAATGCTATGCAATATCGACGATTTGGACGAACAGAACTTTCCATGCCAGTTTTCTCCTGTGGTGGAATGCGCTACCAATACAAGTGGCAAGACATGGCGCTACGGGAAATTCCCGCAGACAGTCAGGCAAATCTAGAAGCCACTATACGAAAAGCGCTAGAGGTTGGTATCCATCATATCGAAACTGCTAGAGGTTATGGAACCTCTGAACTGCAATTAGGTCAAATTCTACCAACCTTGCCCCGCGATCGCCTGATTGTTCAAACTAAAATCTCTCCGAATGCAGATGCCAAACAGTTCCAAAAAACGCTAGAGCAGTCGCTCAAGAACCTACGGCTGGACTCGATCGATTTGCTAGGAATCCACGGCATCAATGCACCAGAAGATTTAGAGCACTCTGTGCGCGTTGGGGGATGCCTGGATGTAGTTCGCAAATTTCAGCGGCAGGGGCGAATTCGTCATGTGGGGTTCTCCACGCATGGCCCGACTGAAGTGATTGTCAAAGCGATCGAAACCAATCAGTTCGATTATGTCAACCTGCATTGGTACTATATTAACCAGATCAATTGGGCAGCGATCGAGGCGGCAACGCGGCATGACATGGGGGTGTTTATCATCAGCCCTTCCGATAAAGGCGGTAGGCTTTACGACCCGCCACAAAAATTGATCGAGCTTTGTCAGCCGCTTAGCCCTATGGTGTTCAACGATCTGTTTTGCCTGAATCATCCACAGGTGCATACGCTGAGCCTAGGAGCCTCACGTCCCACCGATTTTGAGGAACATCTGAAAACGCTGCCGTTGCTCGACTCTGCCGATGAGATTCTGCCGCCGATCGTGGCACGACTGGAGCAAGCGGCGATCGCCACGCTGGGTGAAGATTGGTTTCGCACTTGGCACATAGGCTTGCCTTCTCCGGAAGAAACGCCCGGAGGCATCAACATTCCTGTTATTCTGTGGCTGCGAAATTTGGCGTTGGCATACGATATGATGGACTACGGCAAAATGCGGTACAACCTGTTAACGAACGCTGACAACTGGTTTCCGGGCGCAAAAGCCGATCGCGTGGCGCAGTTAGATCTGCGATCGTGTTTGGCAAATAGCCCTCATGCTTCTAAGATTCCAGATATTTTGGCAGAAGCCCATCAGCTTTTGGCAGGCACAGAGGTCAAGCGGCTATCGCAGCAATAGCTGTCGAGCTTTTTTAAGCTATCGCAAAAGATGGCGCGATGCCTGCTTCAGTTCACAGGTTGATTCAGCACGCTATTCTTTTGAAAATTCAATTTTTAGTCAAATCATGTATTTTTCAGCGAAACGACTGCTTCTACCCGCAATTCTCTCCGTTTTATTACCGCTAGCTGCCTGTACGTCTAACTCAGCTTCTTCTAGTACAACCCCCTCTGCATCGGGTTCGATCGCCAGCCCATCTGCCGTGAAGCCTTTTGTGACGGGCGCAATCCCCGATCAAGATCCTGAGAAGCTCCAGCGGCTCTATGGCAAACTGGCGACCTATCTGTCGAAGGAATTGGGGGTTCCGGTGGAATACAAGCCCGTGACCGAC
>JBBSFA010000896.1:0-2100 GCA_038239185.1 Elainellales cyanobacterium
CAGTGGAAGTCTGCCGTGAAATCGTGTTGGGGCATTGCCATAAAATCGTCCCAGGTGAACGTTTTAGGCTGTGCCAATCCCCAGACTTTGAATTCCCAGGATTCGGGGCGTATGTCTGTAGGAGTCTGCCCATAGGTGAGGACGGGAAATCCATTCGTGAGATGCTGTCCGCGAGGAACGCGATCGCTCAATTCTGGATCTGGTTTGTGAAAAAATTTACCCAGCATAGGTCAAGTTTAAGGGTTGCAAGACGGCTCAATTGCTGCAATTTCTATGGCTTGATCATACAGGATGCCGAGAGGGAGCGCTAATGCCTCGCTTAAGCACGCGAAACGCAGCGGTGTAAAACCGCTGCGCCCCATTTATTATAAAAATCAATGTAAAGGTCGCGATCGCCTGCTAAACGGCGCTTATTCTTCGTCTTCGTCGGTTTCAGTTTCAGGATAGACGAAGCTAGAAGAGCGATTGGTCAACACAGACTTACCTAGAGAAAGCGCTTTCTGAGCGGCGATCGCTGCTTTATTCTTCCAGGTAGCTTTGCGCTGATCGCGCTTGGCGTTAGAGGTTTTCTTCTTAGGAACTGCCATAAGGGGATGCCGATTTTTTCACAACCTTTCTATAGTAGCGGCTGCGCTGAAAGATCAGCAACGATCGCACCCCGATTTTTCTGATTCAGGCTGGCTTAAAACAGGTGAAAAAAGCTTGATACGCTAAATGTAGCGTGGTCTAATATAATAGTTCGGCAGATGTAGGAGGTCTTGACTACAAAATATCCCCAACATTAGAACCTGACCTGATCAGCGTTTTGGGTATTCTTAAAGAGTGAAGCAGGCAACAAAATTGACTTTTGACTAGGTTTGATTTTTGACTAGGTTTGATTGGGGTTTAAGACTTATGGCAAACTATTGGGCGATCGCGATCGGCATTAATCAATATCAGCACTTTCAGCCCCTGACCTATGCTGAGCGAGATGCACAAGGCCTCCGGGATTTTTTGACCCAAGAGGCAGAGGTTTCGCCGCGCCACTGTTTGCTGCTGACAGACACCTCTCCCGCGATCGAACAGACCGCCACCTATCCTAGCCGCCAAATAATTCAGGCATACATTACGCAGCTCTGTCAGAAAAAATTGCAGCCTGGAGATTTTCTTTGGTGCTTTTTTAGCGGCTATGGGATGCGATCGGCGGGAAAAGATTATCTGATTCCAGCCGATGGCAAACCCGACGAAATCGATCGCACCGGGATTCCGATCGAGTGGTTGTTTAGCACCTTTGCCGCCGCACCCACCCAAAATATTTTGCTGCTGCTGGATGTAAACCGCAGTCAGAGCGTCTTGACCGGAGAAGGAGTCGGCGATCAGACAGCGCTGCTTGCCAAAGAGTATGGCATCGCCACGATTCTCTCCAGCCAGCCCGATCAGTTCTCGCATGAAACGCTTGCCCTCCGGCAGGGTTTATTTACTGCCGCGCTGCTTGAGGCAATCCGGTATCGCGGCTGCATCACGCTAGAGTCGCTGGTGCAGTATATGGACGATCGCCTTCCAGAACTCAGCGACCAGCACTGGCGACCGCGCCAAACGCCCTATGCGATCGTGCCTGCCCACCAGAAATATCAGCTCATCGTCCCCGAAGCGGCTAGAACGCTAGGCACAGTCGGCGCAAAGCTCAACGGCACAATCCTCCAGACTCCGACTACCGTGGGATTTGACAGTCCGCCCAACGCAACGGCGCTGCTAGAGCGATCGCTGGCAGCATCTTATTCGGGTCTGTCTTCCTATTCGATGCTGACTCCCCCTCTGGATCAAAGTCGTGTCGCTGTTGGCGATCGCGATGGCGAAACTCCCGCAGCAGAGCGATCGCCGTCGGTGGAGCAGCTAGCCGTCACGGATGAACGATTTTGGCGGCAAATCATGGTTTGGGGAGGGGCGATCGCCACAATTTTGCTGCTCTCGGTGCTGTTGCGGAACTGGCAAAAGCTGACTGGACAACCCGTCGCGGTTGTTTCGCCCGGTAATGCCACTAGCGCGCTCCAGCCCAGCCCAGCCGCTCCCGCTTCTAGCCTGCCTCCGTTAGATCCACTTTCGCCCTTGGGCGCAGTTCAA
>JBBSFA010000897.1:0-2095 GCA_038239185.1 Elainellales cyanobacterium
AAGGTGAATCGCGCTAGTGACGATCGCCCATACTTTTCGACAAGTTCCTGCGCTCTTTGGCGCTCCTGCTTGGTCGCCCCACTCCGCAACAGCACCGGGCGCAGCAGCATAAACAGCGCATAGCCAAAGGTCACTGCCCCAATAATGTAGATGGAGTTGGCAAAGAACTTACCAAATCGGCGAGTCGGCTGCAATCCGGCATTGTCGTCATCAAAGAACATTGCCAGCGTTTGCAGTAGGGCTTGTGGCAGATCAAAGTTAACTGAGTAGTAGTGATCCAGGAGGTAAAATCCGAGCGTGCCATAAGCGAGGGTAAACAGCAGAGCGCTGATGAGGGCGCGAATTCCTTGGGCGATCGAAGGGCGATCGGATTGAGCAGTGAAAACCCGCCGCATCAGCAAAAGCTGCACCAGCAGCAGCAAAGATAGAAAGCTTTCCTCGTAGTCCAATCCCTTGATCAAATGGCTCAGGATCGAAACAACCAATAGCCCAATGCTCAGCAGCCAAGCAAGGCATTTCCGTCGCAGTAAATGCACCGCTAGTGTCAGCAGCACAAACCCGGTAATTGCCGAAAACAAATGTCCTCCTGCCCGAATGCCAAACGGAAAAATCTGCCGAAGCCACTCCACCCGGCTCGGTAAGCTCGGCGAAACCGCTGACACTAAGTTGACTATGCCGACTAATCCAGTCAGCAGAGTCGCTGTCCAGAGTCCAATTCGAGTCCGCTGCGCTAACACGTTATCTCTCCTCTAGCGTTTACGCTGCATGAACTGTTTGCCCACATAGCCAAGGGAATCCTTGAGATGCTTGTGAAAATAATTCCAGCCGATATCCCCTCCTGAAAGACCATGTCCTCCGGGAAACACATAGAATACATTAGAAATCCCCAAGCTATTCAACGTTTGATGGAATTGCTGGGTTGAATCTAGAAATTCTGTGTCGTTTCTGCCTGAGTCCAGATAAATATGCAAATGCGATCGCGCCGCCTTGGGAATCTGATGCACGAAGCTTTGAGGGCTGTTTGCGTCGCCGCTGCGATCGGTAAAATAGCCGCTATGACTAAAGAACACATTGAACCGATCGAGGTGGCGTAAGCCGATGTTTAACGCTCCCCAACCGCCAGAAGACAGTCCACCGATCGCCCAAGCTTGGGGGCTTGCTAAAGTCCGGTAGCGAGATCTAATCACCTGCACTAGCTCTGATCCAATCAAAGTCCCCACCTTACCATTTTCGCCATCGAAATACTGGGGATCAAACAGTGGACTGGAGCCGCGCTTGTCATTGCCATCCGGCGTGATCACGATCGATGGAGGAAGTTTGCCGCTGGCGTAAAGGTCATGCAGAACTGGGGCGATCGCATATTTGTCGGCATAAGCGCGGGCATCGTCGTGTCCCCCGTGCAGCAAAATGATCACCGGATAGCGCTGCTGCGGATGCTGGGTATAGTCTGGCGGCAGAATGACCCCATACTGCCGCGCGGTTCCCATTGCTGCACTTTTGAAGCTTTCTAGCCGAAACGACAATCCCGGTGCCTGAACCTTGGGCGGATCAAACTGGGGCGCACCCGCAACGAATACATACCAGTAGCCTGTCCCTACCAGCGCCGCAAAGATCCCTGTCCCAATCAGCAAAAGTTTTCTGAGCTTCATGATCTACTTCGTTTCAGTCGATCGTAAGCTTACTTTAATCTCTCTGGAAACTCCTTTTTTAAAATATTACTTGCATTGTTCAAGCTGCCGCTGCAAATCCTCTCGCACGCTGGTCGCCAACGCTGGAACCTGAACGGCACGCCGCAACAGATCGAGATCTCTCGCTTTCCGCATACAGAGCTGCACAATCTCCGCAACGGTGACATGGTTTGCGTCACGGCTGACGAGTTCTACGGCATCCCCAGCGCCAATTTCGCCTTCTTGTATGACTGAGAAATACATGCCAGTCCGACAGCTATTGATCAAGTGTTTCACCATGTCGCTGCGTCCAAACTTGAGATTGAGCTTGAAACAGGGAAACCGAGGTTGGGTCACCTGAATTTCGGCATTGCCCACGCGGAAGCGATCGCCAATATTGACGGCGGCTTCTGACAATCCGGCGATCG
>JBBSFA010000898.1:0-2090 GCA_038239185.1 Elainellales cyanobacterium
AGCGTTGGGCACTGCGGTTCCAAGTTTTGATCAACCACAAGCTGCTAGAGACGATCGCAGCCCAGCTAATCAAGTTTTGCAAGAGCAATGGCAGGTAGCCCAAAGTCATAGCGACACCCCCAAAAAACAGCAGATTAAACGAAAGAAACACAGTGGCGGCAAACAACCGACTTTGAACTAGCTCAACGCTGAGCGGATGCTGCGATCGCTTGTTGCGACGCTTCAGGACTTTTTCTACCCATAGCCCGATCGCATAAGTCAACCCAGAGGTCAAAGTCAAAGTCAGCGGCACGGCAATCAACTTGGGAATGGCGATCGCTCGACCTGCAATAAAGAAGCCGGGACTCAGCAAGGTTGACCATTGGTTAGTTTCATTCCACACCCCAGCCGACAGCAGATTCCAGTTGCCGCTATACAGCCCAAAGTAGCCATAAAACCCGATTACCAGACCGACGTAAGCATAGTAAAGCAATTTGCGATCGGGCTGGTGGATAGTTTCCCAGTACGAACCTTCGGCATCAATGTCAATGCAGCCCAGCTTGCAGGCAACGCAGGCGCTCCTTTCCTGTCCGCTAGCATCAACGGTGCGACACATGGACTGAGTGATACTTTTGGGAGCAGTATGTGCCTTGCTACCCAACAATCCGCTGGGTTCGCTGTAGATCAGATGAACCGGAGCCATGGGACAAAAGTAGTTACACCAGGTTTTGCCGTCGTAGAGGAAGCCAATGAGAATGGCAGCGAGAATAGTAAGAGTGAGAAAAATGCCTAGCAGCAGGCGATCGGAATTCACCAGCAACAGACGCAGATTCAACCCCACAAAGAGCAGGCTGAACTGAAAGGACAAAGCATTACGACCCAGCCAGGAATTCTCATTGATTACAAGCTGGCGTTGCCACCCCAGAGCGCGAGGAATTTGTGAGAGGAACGAAAGCGGGCAAATTCGTCGCCAAGCTTCATGCCCCAATATCAAGAGCGTCAGAATCACCAACGGCAGCACCATCCCCCAGAAAATCCGTGCGCCCATGGGATAGGGAGCAAGCGATCGACATTCACCTTGAAACGGAAAGCAATCGGCAGCGGTTGCAAAAAGCCCATGAGGGGCAGTCCAAGCGGCTGAGATAGGGTCATAAAACAGCGAGGCGATCAATACCAGCCATCCAACTGTCAGCCCCCAGCGGGTTAAATGCATGTGTCGTTCTGAAATTCTTGAAAGCATGATGTTCTCCTTACGCACTCATGGCTCACTTGCTTATGGCTCACTTGTTATGGCTCACTTCGCTTACCCTAAAACGATTCTCTAGTTTGACCAATCAGAAAAAGTCAGAAAAAGTCTGCTCTGTTGTCATGACTTGCACCGCTGATTTCTGCTGACTTTTTCCGACCGCCAAGCCTGAAGAAGTCCCTTAGTCTTAGGGTGAAAAGATTTTTCAGGAGCACCCTTATGAATCACTCAGACCCAACCTCAGAAGAAGCATTTGCTCATCCTGATACGACCTCGGCTGAGCCTCTGCCTCAATTTTCCGAGCCTCAACCTTCTGCATCTCAGCCCTTATCAGAGCCGCAGGACACAACGATCGCAATGACAAACCGCCAACTGGCAAGGTTTGGCTATGCAGCAGCCGGATTGATTATCACCGGCGCACTAACCCTGTTGCCGAGCTTATTTACAATGCAGTCTCAGCAAAGCAGTCCTGTCGCGTCAGTTGGTCAGCCTTGCACTCTGAAAATTTCAGCCACCTCGCAAGATATCAACCAGCCGTTTAATGCCCAAATGGATTTAGCAGACTGCACGACGAATACAGTGTGGCGACCCTCCAAAGTCCAAACCTTAATGGGGCGTTTAGGAGCAGTTTGGTGGGTTGCGCCTGTGGCTCAGGGAGATATCTTTGTAACCGTCAGCGGAAACGCCGCATTGATCTGGGATCTTCGCACCCAAAAAATTCTGCATACGCTCAAAGGGCACAAAGATGTAATCCATGCGATCGCCGTCAGCCCAGATGGAAAAACCTTAGCAACGGGCAGCGCAGACAAAGAAATCAAACTATGGAATATTGAAACAGGTGAACTGCTACGAACGCTGTCAGGTC
>JBBSFA010000899.1:0-2087 GCA_038239185.1 Elainellales cyanobacterium
AAACGATTTGTTTTTCTAAGTCAATTCTCATGCATGATGTAGTTATCGGACTGTTCATTAATCGATTTGAATTTGGGTTAAATATTTAAAGAAAAACAACAAGTCTAGAACATTACCGACTACATCGAAGTCTAGAATGAAATTAGATATGCAACCCCGCTCATCATAACTCTATGCCAAAAATATGAGAGATGGCAATTCACAACTCAATCAGCCGCTTCCCAAGGCAATATTTCGGGCAGAATTTGAGCAGAATTTGAGGCTCAAACCCTTATCCCATACCATTGTGGGCGAGATTTTTTCAAATTTAGAGTAAAGCTGCTAACCGCTGAATTTTATGCTCTAATCGCTGAATTTCATTGCGTCTGTCGATCGCCTCCTTCGCCTCCTGATATTTGCGGCTACTCGCCTTTCCCAAATAAGCAATCTGCCGACCTTGAATCTTGCCTGTCTTCGATTTTTTCTCGGTTGCCTCCATCAGCTTGTAATAGGTGTAGTATTTATAGCCATCTTTGCGTTTAGAGCCTGCCTGAAACTCATTAATCCAGGTGTGATCCGGTGCGATCGACCCTTCGGCTCTGATCTCCTCAATGCGGTGCCGAAGGGCTGTGATTTGCTCCTCAAGGGTCATTCAGATCTTGCAGTGTATTAGCGTAGGTTATTTTATCGAGTCGATGCAGATTAGCGTAGGTACATTTGCATCTATTGAGCTGAAATTGTCGTGGAGCGGCGATCGCAGAGCTGAAATTTGGGCAAAACTGTTAGCGTAGGTTAGCTAATTCCTTTTACCTACGCTAACAGTTTTAGATCGCTGATGTGAGCTTGGAGCAGGTCAAGGGTGGGAAGCTGAAAGCCATTTCGCATGGGCGGGGCGATCGGGTTGGGTTGAGAAAACCGTTAGCGTAGGTTAAAAGCTTTAGAAAACCTACGCTAACGGTTTGCTTGACTTGAACAGGTGTGAAATCCCCAAGAGTCCTGGCATTAAGGCAGTCGCTCCAGCTCCTTGCTTCAAAGCAACTTCCAATTCAAAGAGCTGGGTGATAGCTTGTCCCAGTGCTTTCAGTGACGGAGCCGCTACTTCTTTCCGTAAATAGTACAGTCGATTTGGGTTGCCAATGCCACAAAGTTGGGCAATCTCACCGTCTTTGCGGCGAGTGGAATCAGAGAGGGCGCTTTTGACCCACAGCCAAGTGCGAACCTGGGTGGTGAGCGTGGACAGGATGACGATCGGTAGCTCTGCCTGGGTCAGCAAGGCATCCAGCAGATTCAGGGTTTGATCTGCATCCCCCTTGCGGATTGCTTCCGCCAATTGCAGGCTGGTTTGAGTGCGGCAGGGAACCAGCGCTTGTACTTCTGCCATCACTAGCCGCTTGCTTTGGGAATACACTTGCAGCTTCTTGAGTTCCGATGCAGCCCTGGTCTGATCGTTGCCGATCGCCTCTGCCAGATAGTTCACGCACTCCCGATCGAGGGAAAGCTGCATCGCTTTCGCCTGAGCAGCAATTACTCCAGCAATTAGATCGGTGCGCCAGGGCGAAATCAGAGGAAACTCTTTGATCGTGGCAAACTTCAGCAGGTGTTTAACGATCTTGAGGCGGCGATCGATCGAAGCCGCCGTGAAAACAAACGTGGTGGAATCAGGAACTTGGGCAAGGCTCTGAAATTCCTGCCATTGCCGCTCTCCAAATTGAATCACCTGGCTGAAGTTACAGTTTTTGACCACAATCACTTTGTGCTTATCCATCACAGGCGGTGTCCGAGCTGCTGCTAACGCGTCAGTCAGTGCAACCGGGCTGAAGGTGTGGTAGTTGAAAGCGACCCAATCCGGGTGCAACTTACGTTTTAATGCCTGAAGCTGTTGGGCAATGCCATAGTCGTTCTCGCCAACCCAAAGTAAAATCGCCATCACTACGCCTCCTGAAACGAGAGAGCGATCGCCTGCCGAGTGCCGATTGCTTGCCGCAGCATCCGCGCGATCTTATCGGCATGGGCTTCAAACTTACCCAGATAAGCCGATTCAACCGATAAGACCGCTTGGTTTCCTGCAAGCGCAGTCAGCGTTGCTTTGGTCAACAGCTTTCGCGACC
>JBBSFA010000900.1:0-2074 GCA_038239185.1 Elainellales cyanobacterium
AAGTCTCCTTTTGGCGGCGAAGGCTGGATTGTCAGCGTCAACAGCATGGAAGACATCATTGGCGGTCATATTTGGGTCGGCTTCATCTGCGTTGCAGGTGGGATCTGGCACATTCTGACCAAGCCGTTTGGTTGGGCGCGGCGTGCCTTGGTTTGGTCGGGTGAGGCTTACCTCTCCTACAGCTTGGGCGCACTGTCCCTGATGGGCTTCGTCGCCGCGATGATGGTCTGGTATAACAACACCGCTTACCCCAGCGAGTTCTACGGTCCAACGGGTCCGGAAGCGTCGCAGGCACAAGCACTGACCTTCTTGGTTCGTGACCAGCGCTTGGGCGCAAATGTCGGTTCAGCTCAAGGTCCAACCGGTCTAGGAAAGTACCTGATGCGCTCTCCTTCGGGCGAGATCATCTTCGGCGGTGAGACGATGCGTTTCTGGGATTTCCAAGGTCCTTGGTTGGAGCCGCTACGCGGTCCTAACGGTCTGGATCTGGACAAGATCAAGAACGACATTCAACCTTGGCAAGCTCGTCGGGCGGCTGAGTACATGACTCACGCACCTCTGGGTTCTTTGAACTCGGTGGGCGGTGTGGCAACGGAGATCAACTCTGTGAACTTCGTGTCGCCTCGCGCTTGGTTGGCTTGTTTCCACTTCGTGATGGGCTTCTTCTTCCTAGTAGGTCACCTGTGGCATGCGGGTCGTGCTCGCGCAGCAGTGGCAGGCTTCGAGAAAGGAATCGATCGCGAGAACGAAGCGGTATTGTCAATGCCGGATCTCGACTAGATTCGATCGCGGCTTAGCCTCAATCGGTTTCTAACTTAAAAGGCTCCTGCTTGAAATCAAGCAGGAGCCTTTTGTGATTCGTGCTAACCATCGCCTAAATTACAGTTCCCAGGTCACTGAAACACCGTGGCTCTCGCACTGTTGGCGAATGCGTTCTAGCTGTTCCGGCAAAACTGCACCATACAAATGAACCCGTTTGCGATGAAATGGGTAGTGATGCCCATAAATCAGCACCTGCCCCATTGCCTGCTTCCACTGCTTAACCGTTTTGACTTCGATCACTTCATTCCAAGTCAATATATCAATTCTGCCGTCAGGCGTTGACACCTCTGTTTGTCCGCCTAGCTTTTGCGCCAAGCGACTTTGATACCAGGCTTCGCTCTTGATCACGGGTTGCGATCGCGGCTCTCTAGGTTTTGCAGAAAACTCTGTTGCTGGAGGCACTAAAAACTCAGGAGGGGTGATGAGCTTCGTGACGACATCTTTTAGAAAATCGAATGGATCGGTAAACATATTCAAAGCTTAGAACAAAAGCTTAGAAGAATCTTCTCCGCCCATTGGTTAATGCGTTCAGGAGCAGATAGACAACGCCAGCAGCGATCGCAATCTGCCAAGCGTGAGGCATGAAAGTATACTGAAGCCAATAGCCGAAGCCAGACGAAATTCTCAGCAGAGAGTTGAGTATCCAGAGTCCGCCCTGTAAGAGCAAAAAGCAGGCGGCTACAATCCCAAGGGCTTGAATGAAGCGATCGTTCAGCATGAGTTAGAAGAGATGCGACTTTGTTAGAGTGCCCAAACGAAAACCGCAGACTATATATTCTCAGGTTCTGAGTTGTCTAGATAAAGCCGTTTGAATTCAGCAGCGGCATCCGATCAGTGTTCCTGATTTTTTGTATCTTTTCTGACCTTATTTGGCTAATTTTTTACTGTGTTCTGCCTTATTCAAGCGATCGTGCTTCAGGCAACCCGAAGAGAAATGAGATTCTGTGAGGATTTAAGGGGAAAATAGAAGGATAGGTGCTGAGCCACCTAGTCATAAGATCGAGTTGACTTTACGCGAATTGAGTTCACGCCAACTATTAATGGATACCTGCCGCTATGTCCTGGGGCAAATTGTTGCAACCTGATTTGATTTTAGGGAATTCGATTTTAAGTCTGACACCCGAAATTTTACAGCGGCAAAACCTGAAAGGGCTAGTGCTAGATGTAGACGAAACGCTGGTGCCGATCAGCATGACGCAAGCCTCGGATGAGTTGCGGCAGTGGGTAGAAATGATTAGTCCCACGATCGACC
>JBBSFA010000901.1:0-2074 GCA_038239185.1 Elainellales cyanobacterium
AAGCTGAACAACGCGCTAGCCATTCCGACCGTGACGATCGTGCGTCAACAAGGCGGAGAAGGCGTATTGGTGAAAAGCGCGACGGGCAGACCCAGATTTGTGCCGATCCAGACAGGCGTAACCGTTGGCAACCAAACCGAGGTGCGATCGGGACTAACGGGCAATGAGCAAATTTTGATTAGCGCTCCTCCATCGCAATCGCAATCGCAATCTGGCAATCGGCTCCCCATCCCAGGACTGGGTGGCGGCAGTCGCTCTGGTGGTAGCGGTAGCGGTGGTAGCGGTGGCAACAGTCGTCCTGGCGGCTAGAACTTGTTTGAAAAATCACCTTCCTTCAGGACTTTTGAAACATGTTCTTAGAAAAACGTAAGGTTAAGTCTTCTCGTCCAGTTTCGCTTCCCTTAGCACCGCATCCAGTCGCGATCGCAGAAATCCTATCAATGGCGGCTGAGGCATTGTGGAGCAACAAACTCCGCACCCTGCTAACCATGATGGGCATCATCATCGGGATTACTGCCGTGATTGCAATTACCTCGATCGGGCAGGGCGTACAAAAGGCAACTGAGCAACAGCTCCAGGGCTTAGGAGCCAACCTCCTCCAAGTGCAGGCGGGTGCTGCCAGAACTGGCAACGTTCGCCAAGGCGGTGGCTCTGCCTCAACCTTGACCTGGGAAGATGCCAAAGCTATTCAGAGCCAGGTTTCAGCCGCTCAACTGGTTTCTGCTTACTTGCAGCAAACTGCTCAGGTAGTCTACGCCCAAGAAAACACCTCGACTACGATTATCGGCACAGATATCAACTACCCAGATGTCAGAAATACGCATCCCCAAACCGGGCGATTTTTCACCCAAGTGGAAGTAGATGCCGCTGAGCCGTTAGCCGTATTGGGTTCAACTGCGCGCGATGAACTGATGGGTATAGGCAGCGCAGCCCTAGGGGAAGCCATTCGCATCCAGGGGCAAAGCTACACTGTGATCGGTGTGATGGAAACGAAAGGCTCTCAGGGTCCTTTTAATCCAGATGAGCAAATCTATATTCCCCTCACCAATATGTCAGAGCGACTGGTGGGAAATAACGCACTGTCAGGCGTTTCGGTCAGAGGAATTTACGTGCAGGTGAAATCTCAAGATCAAAAGGGTCAGAGTAATCAAGACCTGATGAATGCTGCACAGTTTCAAATTACTAATCTGCTGCGCGTCCGGCACAATATTTTTCCACCTGCCGTGGATGATTTCAGAGTGACCAATCAAGCCGATATCGTCAACACGTTAAGCAGCGTTGTCGGACTGTTCACCGTCATGGTAGTCGCGATCGCTGCAATCTCATTGATCGTAGGCGGCATCGGTATTGCCAATATTATGCTAGTGTCTGTCGTTGAGCGCACCAGAGAAATTGGAGTTCGCAAAGCGATCGGTGCGACCAATTCTGCCATCCTGAGTCAGTTTCTGACGGAAGCAGCCATCATTGCGATTATTGGCGGGGCGATCGGCATTGGGCTAGGCGTGGCGATCGGGTTTATCGCCTCTCTGCTGTTCAAATTTCCCTTCGTGGTTTCGCTGTGGTCGATCGTTTTAGGCTTTGGACTATCGTTCGTGATTGGATTGGTGGCAGGCGTAATTCCGGCGCGCAATGCGGCAAGGCTTGACCCGATCGCGGCACTCCGAAGCGATTAAAGCCTCATCAACAGGAGATAAGTATGGCAACTATGATTTGGATGGAAGGAATCAAGAAAACTTACCGTTTAGGTGAAGTTGATGTTCCCGTATTGAAGGGCATTGATCTCTCCATTGAAGAAGGAGAATATGTTGCAATTATGGGAATGTCGGGTTCTGGAAAATCGACTTTGATGAATATTTTAGGTGGATTAGATCGTCCCACATCAGGACACTATGTTTTGGAAGGTCGTAACATCAGTCGATTACCACAGGATGATCTCGCCTATATTCGCAATCAGCGCATCGGGTTTGTCTTTCAGCAGTTCAACCTCTTGGCGCGATCGACTGCATTAGAAAACGTGATGCTGCCTATGATTTATGCCAATGTGCCTCGCCCCAAACGAAGACAGCGGGCGATC
>JBBSFA010000902.1:0-2072 GCA_038239185.1 Elainellales cyanobacterium
CGATTGCTGAAAAGGCAGAACCAAAAGTTGCAGCGAAGAAGGCTAAAGCAACTCCCACTGCAACCACAAAAACTACTGCTGCAAAAGCGACAACGGCGAAAACCGCTGCGGCAAAACCTGGTACTCGTGGTCGCAAGAGAAGCGCATCCTAGGAGGCAAGTTCGTCAGGCATGACATTTATCGGGCTTCAAACAGACAAGCGATCGCCCAACCTGCAAATCGGGTTTCAGGCATTGCTTGACTTCGGTACGAATTAGAGGGCAGAAGCTGTATTTCAGTCCTCTAATTCGCCTTCACAACAGCACTATCGCTTGGTATTCTACGATCGCCACAGATCATCATCGCTGCCTAGCTTTTGCGTATGGCTTTACGAAATTCCCGCACGGCTTCCACATGATTGCTCATGTTGATACATCGCAGCAGTACAGCTATATCCAATCCTGGCATCAACTCGCTGCAAGAAATCTGTTCATAAGCAGCGCTGCCGCTGAACGTTCTCAGGTGATAGAGCGACAGTGTGCCGTCTTCCCAAAACCAAACTTCAGCAATTTTCAGCCGCTGATAGGCTTCTAGCTTGTTCAGTCCGCCGCTTGTGACCACGACCTCGATTGCCAAGTCTGGAAGCGATCGGTTGGCTCCTAACTTGTAGGACTTATCCGCTTCCCGCTTGACTAAACCCGATTCACTTTCCAACGTCATCGAACCCGTGGGCGTATAATCAATTCCAGTTTGGAGCAGATAAAAATCGAGCAGTGTTCCAATCCGTTCCTTTACCGTTTCATGTCGCTCTCCAGGCATACGCCGAATTTCTAACACTCCATCTAGAAATGACAGCCTTACGCCTGGGCGATCGAGGAGTTGCTCAACCGCTTTGAATTCTCTCCAGGTTAAAACATCAATTAAGATGGGTTCATCTTTTTGTTGAGAGAGTGTGGCTGCCATTGTCGTCTTTGACCCAGTCGTCTTTGACCCACTTTAAACTGTTAAAGCAAACCGTTAAAGCCTGTAATGCTGTTATGGTAGCTTATTTCGTCGATCGCATTCAGCGGAGCAAAGGCTGAGTTGCCAGTTTTTCTAGCCCGACGGCTTTGAGTAACTCTGTCCAGTCTTGGGCGATCGCGCGATCGTTGGGCTGCGCTAGCTTCAGTTCTGCTAGGGCTGTCAGCGCATCGTACCAAATCCCATTTTCTGCATAGAGGGCGGCTTGCTGCTGGGGCGTAGCTTGAGTCAGGCGATCGCTGAGTCCTGCATCGAGCTGGGTTCGTTGTACCCATCCCTCCACGTAATCCAGCGCGGGAGGTTGATTTGCCTCACAGACTGCCCTCACTTTCAAAAACCAGTGATAGGGCTGATTGATCTCCAATCCGCCTGCTGTGGTGGGTAGCTGCACAGAAATGATTCCGGGGGCTGATGGGACTGGAACCGGGGCGCGATAAAGGGTTTCGTCCTGACTGTTTTGCAAGACAAATTCGATCGTGCTCACCTTTGCCGGATCGTAAGGCACAAAAAACCAAAAGCGAGGATGATCAGCATGGGTTAATCCCCAGACTTGGGTGACTGAAGCTGGAGCAGTGCTCACAGTTTGTTCAGGCACTAAAGCCATCAGCGGCTGACTTCCGGCAACGCATCCGCGAGAAGCTCCTTCTCCTCGATTGCCGGGTGCGCCGCGATCGGGCGGTGGGGGCGGCGGTGTATAGGAAATCGAGGCGACCAAGCTGGGCAAGACCAAGCTGGGCAATAGTGGTGCTGCCTGTAGGGCTGAAAGGCTGAAGCCACTGAGCAAGCTCAGCGCTACAGATAAAACCGCAGAGTGGCTGATAGAGCGTTTCATACATTACTCCTAAGCGAGCGTTCCAAAGATCGAGATTGAGTCAGAGTTTTTATAGCCAGAGTTTTTATATAAATGGCTCCACTGCTGCCTAACAAGGCTAGGACGGCAGGAGCCAGGGGTATCCATCCGCTCCACTGAATCAGAACAACCAGACAGACCCCAGACAAAATAACGATCGCCCCTCCAACTGCGAGGCTCCAAACAGGCAACCGCCAGATAAAATGAGTCAGCAAGCCCCCAG
>JBBSFA010000903.1:0-2061 GCA_038239185.1 Elainellales cyanobacterium
GTCATCCGGATAGTCGGCTGTTTCGGCTTGAGTTGCGATCGCCCAATTGCTTCAGCTTCCCACCCGATCTCGGATTCTTGAGTCGCTTGAGTGTGGCTCGGTGCAATCTTACCCTGATTTACCAAAACTTCTAAAAGCGTGATCCCATCAATCACTGGAATTAAGCTGCCATCACTGGCTACCGTACAACCATAGGTATACGACGGAGGAGCGATCGCGATTCCAAACGGTTTAATCACTGAATCCTGTTCGGTGACTAGGCGATCGACTTGCAGGGCAAAGGTGTGCTTTGTGCCTTGAAAGACCAGCATTGGCGTTTCCCAGTTCGCGGGCGAGGGGACTGCTGCTGCGACCTGATTGGGTAACATTTCAGATATCAAACAGCGATAGGTGAGCAACTCAGAGAGGCGGTAAGCCGGAATCTGCTGCTCTTGCCAGTGGATCAATCGCTGTGTCCCAGATTGGCTAATCTGCTCTGGTTTTGGGATGATGATTTCTGTGATGCTGCTGCTGCGAAGCGCGATCGAGGTAGATCCGACGAAGCAGATCAGCAAATTGACGATCGTCAAAGTCAGGGGCAAAGTCAGCGTGAAAGTAGTACCCTGACCGGGGATAGACCGAATTGTGATCGCGCCCTTGAGCAACTGGAGCTGTGCTCGCACGGCATCCAGCCCCATGCCCCGTCCCGAAAGCTCGCTCACCTGCGGAGCGGTCGAGAATCCTGGCTCAAAGATAAATTCGCAGATCTCACTATCGGCAACGCTGACAGCTTCGGCGGCAGACAGCCAGCCAATCTCCACCACTCGCTGGCGAATCCGATCGAGATCCAGTCCTTGTCCGTCATCTCGCACTTCGATCGCAATTTGATGTCCCTTGTAGGCGGCTTGGATTGCTATTTGTCCAGCTTCGGGTTTGCCTTGGGCGCGTCTGACCTCGGGTGATTCGATCCCGTGATCAAAGCCATTGCGGAGCAAGTGCAATAGCGGGTCATAGAGTTTTTCCAAAACTGCCTTATCGACCAACAGATCGCTACCGCTGAAGCTTAAATGCACTTGCTTTCCATAGGCGTTGGATAAGTCGCGCAAGATGCGGGGAAAGCGGCTGAAGACATCGTTAAGCGGCAGCATCCGTGTGCCGATCAAATCCTCTTGGATTTGAGAAAGGATCTTACGATGCTGCTCTAACTGCTGTTCTGATTGACGATTAAACAGAGAAATGTCTCCGATGGTTTCCTCTAGCTGCATCATTTCCTCTAGCAGCGTTTGAGTATGTCCATAGAGGGCAGTGTAGTGATCTAATTCCAGCGCGTCAAAGCTGGTTTGCTGCAAAGCGGTCGCGATCGTGGTTGTGGTTTGTCGCTCCAGCAATTTGTGTGCGGGCAGCAGGTTATTTGCGGGTAGCGTACCGCGCCGTTCTGGAGCGACCAGCATTTGATCGGACAGCGATCGGAGTTGCTCAACGTTGGATTGGAAGCGCTCGAATCGATTCAGCAGCCCTTGAATCACCGATCGCATCTGCTTATTTTGTAACGCGAGTCCGTTACGGTTAATGGTCAGTTCGCCCAAGAGGTTACTGATTCGAGACAGCCGTTCGGCATCGACTCGCACGGTTGAACTGGCTGCCCTGATTCGTCCAGCGCGATCGCCAGAGAGTTCCCTGAGTTTAGGCTTGATGTTGATTTCCGCTGAAGTGGAAGGCTGATCTTCCTTTCGCTGAGATGCCTGCGACAGTTCTATCGAGAGGGGTTCAGAAGCTTGATTGGGTGAGGAGAGTTCTAAGTCACCAAAAACATCTTCGATCTGAAAAGAGAGCTGTTCGGCTTGAGGAACTTCTGGAATCGCTGCTTCAGCCGCTATAGCCTCAGATAGATTTGCAGCCGTTGCCTCTATCCAAGATTCAACGGTTCCAAAGGCACTGCTACTCTCTGGGGTCAGAAACAGATCGAGTGAATTCTGTGGGCTTGCACCTTTTTCAAAAATCTGATCTACAAATTCAGGCTCAGCTTGAGGCTCAAAAGTCTGATCGGTTAACCCTAATTCTGTGAGTAGATTCACACTGTCA
>JBBSFA010000904.1:0-2051 GCA_038239185.1 Elainellales cyanobacterium
AGCTTTTGATGGATGTTGATCCAATCAGCCAGGGCAACCTGACGGCACGGGCAAAAGTGACTGAGGATGAAATTGGCACGGTGGCGGACTCTTATAATGCCACGGTTGCCAGCCTGCGGAAAATTGTGGTGCAGGTGCAGGATGCAGCAGGTCAGGTGGCAGAGACAACTGCCACGAATCAAACTTCTGTCCGCGCCCTTTCTGATGCAGCGGCTCAACAAGCCGCTGAGATTGTGAACGCGCTGGAGCGGGCACAGGAAATGGCAGACTCGGTGAAGCTGGTGGCTGCCAATGCTGAGAAAGCAGAAGCCGCCGTGCAGCAAGCCGCCCAAACGGTGCAGGCAGGCGATAATGCAATGAACCGCACGGTGGAAAGCATCCTGGCAATTCGGCAAACGGTGGCAGAGACTGCCAAAAAAGTGAAGCGACTCGGAGAATCCTCTCAGAAGATTTATAATGTCGTGAACTTGATTAGCGGCTTTGCGGCTCAAACCAATATGCTTGCCTTGAATGCTTCGATCGAGGCATCAAGAGCGGGCGAAGGCGGGAAGGGATTCGCAGTCGTGGCTGAAGAGGTGCGAGGATTGGCGCGTCAATCTGCCGAAGCGACCACCGAGATTGAGAAACTAGTTGCCAGCATTCAAGCGGAAACCAACGAGGTGATGATCGCGATGGAAGCGGGAACAGAGCAGGTGGTGACCGGAACCAAGCTGGTGGACGAAACCCGCCAGAGCCTGAACCAAATTGCCGCCGCTAGCCTCCAGATTAGCGAACTCGTCGAATCGATCGCCCAAGCCACGATCGTCCAGACCCAGGCATCAGAAACAGTGACCGACAGCATGACCACGGTGGCAGCGATCGCCAACCAAAACTCAACGGCAGCGAATCAGGTGTCCGATTCGTTTGAACGATTGCGATCTGTGGCGCAAGCGCTCCAGGCAGAAGTAGGACGGTTTAAAGTGCAATAATCACCCTTTAACGCATGGCTTAGAGCGACCAGAAGGCGACCAGAAGCGCGGCTAGAAGAAACGTGCCTACAATAAACGTGTCTACAAAAAACGTGTCTACAAAACCTCCAGTATTCCTGCAAGTGAAGAGTGCGATATGGCAATAAATTCTGACATTCGCGACTATGCCTACCCCTTCTTTTTAGAAGAGGCACCGGAGCTGTTGCAAATTATAGAAACGGGTCTGCTGAAGCTCAGACAGGTGCGTGACACAGCCACGGTTTACAGCATCATGCGATCGGCGCACTCACTCAAAGGGGGAGCCGCCAGTGTGGGACTGGAGGCAATTAAGATGATCGCCCATCGCTTGGAAACGATTTTCAGGGGATTGTATAGCGAGAGTCTGATCATTGATGTTGACCTAGAGCGTCAGCTCCTCCAGGCTTTTGACTGCCTGCGCCTGCCGCTAGTTGACCAGTTTACCCAGGGACATTTTGATGCCGAACAAGCCTTAGCCGCCGCTGACCCGATTCTGTCTCAGCTAGAGGCCCATTGCCATGAGGCGATCGTGATGACCCAAAACTTTATTCCGAGTTCAACTGAGCTAGGGATAAATATGGCAGTTTCGATCTTTGAAATTGATGTAGCGCAAGGGTTAGATCGGCTGGCAGCCGTGGTAGAAAACCCGCAAGTCTGCGAGGTGGCTGGAGAACTGAGAGCACAGGCAGAGGTTTTCGCCGGATTTGCCGAGCTATTGAACCTATCAGGATTTGCAAAAATCGCCCAGGCGGCGATCTTGGCGATCGACAAGCATCCCAATCGCGGCTTAGAAATCACAGAACTCGCTCTAGCAGATTTTCGCGCCGGACGCAGCGCCGTTCTGGCCGGAGATATGACTCAGGGGGGATATCCTTCAGCCGAATTGTTGGCTTTTGCAGAGTCTCATGCTGAGCCTGTCAGCAATCCGGCTACCTCAGACTACGGGGTTCTCGATCCAATCACCTTAACATCTGCCAATTTGGATGGGGCGATCGAGATGATGACTCCTGAAGAGATCTCCATGCTTCTAGGGCAGCTTGGCAGTGACTCTGACAATGTTGATGA
>JBBSFA010000905.1:0-2051 GCA_038239185.1 Elainellales cyanobacterium
GTAGGGTAAAGATGAACCGTCTGCCAGCCCATCGCTTCTAGCTGGATTGCCCAGCGTCCAGCTTCTTCCAGCGTTGCCGCCACGACCAAGAGCGGGCGCTGCTGAGCTTGGGCGATCGCAGAGGCAACCAAGCCTTTGGGCAAGCGGGGAACACCGTTTAGCGTCAGAACATGCTGCTGCTCTAGCTTAGTCAGCAGCTCAGCCGTCAGGGGCGATCGCCCTAAAGCACGGGTAATCGAAGAGAAAGCCATAGGTGCAGGAAACCACAAATGTGAAGATCGAGCTTTTGGGCGGACTTGAAATCCTAGGAACTAGATGTTTTCCCTAAAAGCCCAAACCCGGATGTATCAGCTTATCAAAAAGATGACAAAATCGACCTTTCACCAATGACTTTTGTACTACCAGCACCGACACAGCGTTAGACTGCTAGCTCAATAGCTTGATGGTTTAATCAGCCGCCTAACTTGAGCCAGAGCCTCTTCCCCCGGAATTGGCTGCACAGAACCGTCTCGAATCTCGTCTGTACGTCTTTTGGCTTCAGCCGCCCAAACTGCTTGAACCGTTGAGTCGTTGTCGAATTCTAGGCTCTCTACCAACCTGTCTGCGAGCAGCACTCTATCTGCATTAGGCAAGGACAATATTTCTTCGGTTAGCTGCTCAATTGACCGCATAGCCTTCTCGCAGAATATTACACTCTACAAATATCTTAACTGCCGATTTTGGACTCAAATACAAAAGTAGATCTTGGCGTAAGTGAAAGATTCGGGCGAACCGTAACACAGTCGATCGCTTCTGTTCGGCACAACCCGCATTTCTCCAAAACCCTTGCTGAAGCGAGGTTCTCAACATCGCAGGTTGCCCAGATTCGTGCAATTCCTGGCAAGCTACTGATCCATGCCACAACTGCTTGGGCGGCTTCTGTCGCATACCCCTGTCCCCAGTAATGCCGATGTAAGACATAGCCGAAGTCAGCTTGATTGGCTTCTACCCGACAAGCGATCGTCCCGATCGCCCGATTCTCCGGCTTAACTGTCACGACCCAACAGAACTCTTCACCCGATGCCCAGCAGCGATCGCATTCCGCCAAAAATTCGGCTGTGTCCTCAATCGCTTGGTGAGTTTGCCAGTCCATGTACTGCGTCACCTCAAGATCACAGGCATACGCATAAATATCAATCGCATCTGCGGCAACCGGACGGCGCAGTACTAAGCGTTCTGTAACTAGCGTTTCAGGAGCCTGAAGCATCTTTACTGAACCACCTGCGCTCCATGCCCACGCGGATCGTCTGGACTCGCGCTCGGCGCGACCTTAGCTCCCACCTCAGACACCCGACCCCGATCGCGAACAAAGGGCAAATCCGCCTCAGCAATCATCGCGTCTAGATTCGCTGCCATAATCGATCGCGGCTGTTCGCCAATCGTGCTGGCAAGCGATTCTCCCTGGCGATCGAGGAAGACAAAGTGCGGAATGCCATCGACCCGATAATGCAGCATTTCGGGCAACCACTTGGAATTATCGACATTCAGCATGACAAAATTGACGCGATCGCCGTAGGTATCTTTCAGGTCGCTCATGTCTTTTGCCATCGCCTGACAGGAAGTACACCAGTTGGCATAAAACTCCATCAGCGTCGGCTTGCGATTCGTCAGGGCAGTTTCTAGCGGCGTAGCGGTAGCTGCCATTGCTGCCAAAGAGCCAGTATCAGAGCCAGTTTGCAGCCCAAAGAACACAGCCCCACTCAACACCACTGCCACAATTACAATCACCAGATTGCGGAGGCGAGTTGCGAACTGAGCAGGGGGCGTGGGTGAATCGGGCAAATTTGTAGTCATAGTGACGCAGGTTTCAATAGGGTTTTCTAGAATCTAGAGGTCAGGCGATCGAAATCACCTTTCTTCTTTCAGTCTACAAAGCCAGTTTACAAAGTTTCATTTGCCCGCCTCTGTGAAAAAGCTGCCGTGAAAAAGCGTGTCACTCTCACCTTCCCTAAGCGATCGATCCAAATGCCCGTCACTTACCGACTGGCAAAAGACTTCAACGTTGCCGCCAA
>JBBSFA010000906.1:0-2045 GCA_038239185.1 Elainellales cyanobacterium
GGATAACTATTAATCCTATCGCCCCCATTGAAAAATAGCCGCTCCCCAAGTCAGCCCAGCGCCGAAACCAGCGGTAGCAATAATATCATCCGGTTGAATTTTACCCTGTCGCACGGCTTCATCCAAAGCGATCGGGATGGAAGCAGCAGAGGTATTGCCATAACGAGCCATATTACTGATTACTTTGTGGGCAGGAATATTTAAGCGCAAGGCAACAGCATCGAGAATGCGTTGATTGGCTTGATGCAAGATTAGCCAGTCTATCTCATCAACACTCTTGTTGCCGCGAAACAAAGCTTTTTCGATCGCTTCCGGCACTTTTTGCACAGCAAAGCGATAAACCTCTTTGCCGTTCATGGTAATCGGCGCATAAGTGCCCTTACCAATAGAAACGCCAGGAATCAATTCTTTGGGTTGCGGTTGGTAAGAAAGATTGAGGCAGTTGTTTTGGGTGCCATCGCTGCGCAGTTCAAAACCCAAAAGCCGATCGCTTGAGTGAGCCTGTAACACCACAGCACCAGCCCCATCGCCAAACAGCACACAGGTACTCCTATCGGTCCAATCTACCCACCGCGAGAGAATATCAGCGCCGATGAGCAGCACATTTTGATAAACTCCGGTGCGAATAAACTGAGCGGCAGTAACCAGTCCAAAGACAAATCCAGAGCAAGCTGCTGTTATGTCAAAAGCAACTGCTCTAGATGCCCCTAATTGGGTTTGAATCTGACAAGCACTGCCAAAGAGATCGTCAGGCGTCGAAGTAGCCAAAATAATCAAATCCAAGTCAGTTGGTGTAATTCGGGCCATCTCGATCGCTGCCGACGCTGCCTGGGTAGCTAGGGCACTCAACGATTCCTGTGGTGTTGCCAACCGTCGCTGGTGAATACCCGTCCGAGTCGTAATCCACTCATCCGAAGTTTCCACCAACTCAACCAGCCTGTGATTATCGATCGTAGCTGTTGGCAGGGCCGATCCTGAACCCGTAATTGCGATGCCTAGTCCTGATTCAATCAACATTACTCAACCTCAGTAGTTTGAGCAGCCGTGGTTTTAGTGCCGGACACAATTCGCTCTAAAACCTGGTTATCTACAGCTTCCTTAGCCAAGCGAATCGCATTAAATATTGACGGAGCTTGAGAGCTACCGTGACTGATAATGCAAATTCCTGCCACTCCTAGCAGTAAACCACCTCCATGTTCGGCGTGGTCGATGCGCTGCTTAATCCGCTTCAGGTTCGGTTTTAATAGTGCCGTACCTAAAATGCCTCCCAGTCCTTGTGGTAGCTCTTCTTTGAGGATTTGCAGGATTATTTCACCTACACCTTCTGCAAACTTTAACAAAACATTGCCCACAAAGCCATCGCACACAATGACGTCAAAGCGCCCTGAGAGGACATCTCGACCTTCAGCATTGCCGATAAACGAAATTTGGGGATTTTCTTGCAGCTTTTGGTGAGTACGAAGCGCTAGTTCGTTGCCTTTACTAGCCTCTTCTCCAATATTGAGCAGTCCCACCTTCGGGTCAGATACAGCCAGTACATACTGGCTATAAATCGACCCCATAACGGCAAATTGCTCCAAAAACTTAGAACGACAGTCAACATTTGCGCCGACATCAAGTATCAGCACTGGTTTTCCAGCTACCTGTGTCGGGAAAACGGCACCAATGGCAGGTCGGTCAATTCCTGGCACTCGTCCCAGCCGCAGCAGGGCGGCTGCCATAGCTGCGCCAGAATGACCTGCTGAAACTACCGCATCTGCCCGCTTCTGCTTGACGAGCTGCATAGCTACGTTGATCGAAGCGTTAGGCTTGCGTTTTAAGCCACTCAGAGGCTCTTCGTGCATTTCAATCGTGTCCTGGGCAGGAACGATTTCCAGTTGTTCAGAACTGCTATGTTGTGCGATCGAGGCTTGTATCTGCTGAGGATCGCCCACCAGCAAAACCTCAACGTCCAGTTCCGCCTGTGCCCTAATAGCTCCAGCAACGATTTCGGTGGGGGCGTAATCCCCACCCATAGCGTCTATTGCGATCCGTGCGCGAGTCGA
>JBBSFA010000907.1:0-2044 GCA_038239185.1 Elainellales cyanobacterium
ATGAACGGAATCTCGACCGAATCGCGGAAGCGCTGGACTGACTCACTGAAATCGATCGGCAGGACAGCCTCCACGTTCTCATGCGGACGAGGAATAATCACCCAAGACTCCAATGTGCCGCCGTAAGCGGTTTCAGCCGCATCAATACCCGCCGCCATCGACGTTTTCACCTCCGATACGTCGCCCCGAATAATCACCGCAAACCGGGCGCTACCGCAGCGCAAATAGCCAACCAGCGTCACACGACCTGCCTTCACCATGGCATCGGCTGCTGCCAGAACTCCCGGAAATCCTTTAGTCTCAAGTGCTCCAACTGCAACGGGCATTGCTTTCTCCTAAACAAAAATCTAACGCTGAACGCTATCGCTCATTGTATCTGGTCTATTGCACGAATCTATGATTAGGCTTGATTTTGTTGCAGGTCGCTCGGCACTGGACGCAGCTTCCTATGCCTCCATATGCCACAATAATGCCAAATTCCTATCGTGAATGAGGTTTAACGGCTGTGAGACAGTCTCCCAATCTGGCATTAAGCATTTTCCTATACTCGGCAGGAATGCTGCTGATCCTCATGGCAGGGGTCATGATGGTGCAGGCGTTTGGTTGGGTAAAAAGCGTCCCGGAGTCCGTAATCTGGGCACTGGTGCTGCTCTCGATCGGCGGTGGCATTTTGATGGGGTTACGCAAGCGCTATTGAGCGCCGCCCGATCAAAAGCCATATCCAATTAAGCTATGTCAATATTGAGGGTGATTGGTTAGCAAAAACTTAATGCGTAGAACCCTTCGACCGACCACAACCGTTTTCCTTGCCCTGCTTAGCTTCACCGCCGTGATGTGGATACTGCGCGGCTTAGGCATCCTGTCTTTTTTACCTAGCGGCATTCTGTGGGTCTTGATTTTTCTCACCATTGGGGCAGGCGTAGTCAGCGGACTGCAATGGACGAAACGGTAGGGAAACAAAAGTAGGACAAAAGCAAAAAGGAACGAATTAGGCTCATGCTCAGAATCATGGTGACCTTAGCAGAGGTTCAGCAATATCGCTCGCAACTCAAAGATGATCCCAACGCTCTACGCGCCCTAGACATGATTGACGACTGCGACGGCGATCTAGAAGATGCCGCGATCGCCCTGGCTTTGCAAGCGGGACAAGAACCCGACGAATCCGATGGCTGGCTAGAAGGACTCTCAAAGCGGTGGCGATCGTTTCTCTGCCAAGCCGGACTCAAAGATTACCTGATGACGGGCGCGATCTCCAATGCCGTAAAGCTGCTGGCGGCTGAAACCACCATCCCACCCACGCTAGCGATCCCCGTCATCCTCTACGCGCTCAAAACAGGCGTTGAAGACTTCTGCAAGCCGCTTCAAGAAAAGCTCTAGTTACAGAGGTGCATCAGAAGCTTATGACCAAGAAGCCCATGACTGAAAAAGTTTCCACGCAAATTTCCGCTCACCTCCTCATTTCGGGCAGAGTCCAGGGAGTCGGCTATCGCGCATCCACAGCAGATATGGCGCATCTTTTCAAGCTCAGCGGCTGGGTTCGCAACCTGCACGATGGACGAGTCGAGGCAGTGCTTGAGGGCGATCGCCCGATCGTGGAGGAGATGATCCGATGGTGCCGCAAAGGACCGCCTGCCGCCGTGGTTGAAGCAGTTGCGGTGCAATACCGCAAGGTCGAAGGGTTAAACAGCTTTGAAGTGAAGCGATCGCAGTAGTGCTAGCCACTTGAACTTTCCGCCAAAAATATCGTCAGAATAGGGAATCCTAAGCTGAATGGCTTATGAATTAATAAGCGAACTCATTACGCTAATCCCTCTCCTCACTCCCCACTTATCTTATGGACGCCGCCCAAAAAACCTCCCCCGCTCAGTCTCGTCAAACCCGCCAGCAGTTTGTCAATCCCGAAGACTATTTGTCTTATGAGCTAGGCAAAGCAGTCCGCGAACTGCCTCCCCTCTACACCCGGCTTTTAGCAGGAACCCTAACCGCGCTAGTGTTGGGGACAATTACCTGGGCGAACTTCAGCCTAGTGGATGAGGTGGCGGTG
>JBBSFA010000908.1:0-2041 GCA_038239185.1 Elainellales cyanobacterium
ACGGGAATCCCGGTCATCGGCGTGATCCCCTGGCTGGATGAGGCTTTTCCGGCAGAGGATTCGCTGTCGCTGTTCGATCGACCGGCTGGCTCCAATCCGAGCGGTGAGATCACGATCGCGGTAATTCGCTTGCCGCGCATCTCGAACTTCACGGACTTCGATCCGCTGGAATCGGAGTCTTCGGTCAACGTCAAATATGTCAGCATCAAAGATACGCTGGGCTACCCAGATGCCGTAATTTTGCCTGGATCAAAGACAACGATCGCGGATTTGGTGGCGATGCAGCGAACGGGCATGGCAGAAGCAATCCAAAACTACGCCGCTGCGGGTGGCACAGTCTTGGGCGTTTGCGGTGGCTACCAGATGATGGGCAGACTCCTTGCCGACCCAGAGGGATTGGAAGGGCAAGAAGGTCGGTATCGCGGCTTGGGACTGCTGCCGCTGAAGACGGTGATTACCGGACAAAAAGTGGCTCGTCAACGGCTCGTCACCTCCAACTTCCCGCAGGTTGGGTTGCCCGTCGCAGGCTACGAAATCCATCAGGGGCGCAGCCACATGGTGGAGTCTGAAACGGAAGGCGGTGCTCCCGCTTACAAGCCGCTGTTTGACGATCCCAATTTGGGAATTGTGGACTCAACTCAGTCGATTTGGGGCGCTTATCTGCATGGGCTGTTTGACAATGGTCCTTGGCGACGGGCATGGCTGAATCGACTGCGGCAGCAGCGTGGATTAAAGTCTTTGCCGACGGGCATTCCCAACTATCGAGAACAGCGGGAAGCCATGCTAGATTCGCTTGCTGAAGTTGTGGGTAGCCACTTAGATCTCACACCCATTTTGCAGCTACTCGATCGATAGAATCCCAGTAAAATCCCATGAGTGTCACAGTTCGTTTTTTACCTGACGATGTCACGATCGCCGCTGAAGCTGGAGAGTCTGTGCTCCAGGTTGCCGATCGGGCGGGGCTGAACATTCCGACAGGCTGCCTGATGGGATCTTGTCATGCCTGTGAGGTGGAGCTGGAAGACAGCCAAACGGATTGCCAAACGATTTGCGCCTGCATTTCAGCGATTCCGTCGGGAGAAAAGACCATTACGATCAATCTATTTGTTGATCCCACTTGGTGAAGACGAGGTTGGTAAGGACGGTGACATTGAGCGAGACAGCCCTAAAGCCTTGGCATCGAGCCGCGATCGCCCTAGGCAGCAACATTGGCGATTCTGTTGCCATTTTAGAGTCTGCCCTCCAGACTTTGGGTCAAACGCCTGGGATCACGCTAGAGGAACGATCGCCCTTTTATTTGACGGAGGCGATCGGACCTCCTCAGCCCGATATCTTGAACGCCTGTGCCATTCTCTCGACGCAGCTAGAACCGATCGCCCTGCTGCATCGACTTCTGGAAGTGGAGACTCAATTTGGTCGCGTCCGTCAAGAGCGCTGGGGTGCGCGATCGCTTGACTTAGATCTGCTCCTGTTCGACAATGCCGTCATTAACCAGCCCATTTTGCAAATTCCTCGTCCCCGAATGACGGAGCGAGCCTTCGTCTTAGTGCCGTTGAACGATATCGCGGCAAGCTGGATCGAACCTGTCTCAGGCAGGATGGTTGTGGATCTCCTGAAACAAGTAAACTGTTCAGGGATTAAGCGACAAGTCTTAAGCGCTAGGCGTTAACCCCTTCTAATCACCCTTACCCCTTCTAGTACACCCTTTACCCCTTCTAATACACTATGCCCGTTGGATTCGAGCCTCCCCAATTGCTGCGCCAAAAGCTGTTCTATCGCGGACGTAAGTTCAACTTTGAAGTCAATCGGCTACGCCTGCCGAACAAAGCTGAGGGGGAGTGGGAATGCATTCGGCATCCAGGCGGTGCGCTAGCCGTTCCCATTACGCCAGAAGGCAAGCTAGTCTTGGTGCGACAATATCGCTTTGCGGCACAGGGTCGTCTGCTAGAGTTTCCGGCAGGCACAGTAGAACCGGACGAAGATCCCGCCAAGACGATCGAGCGCGAGATCGAGGAAGAAACGGGGTACAAAGCGCATCGCT
>JBBSFA010000909.1:0-2040 GCA_038239185.1 Elainellales cyanobacterium
AATCGCATGGTGCAGTGGCATCTCGAAACGGCGGTGGCAGTTTATGAGTGGTTGCAGCGCACGTTTCCCGATCAGGCGGCGGCACTGGCTCAACGGCTGCAACTCACACCAGCAAAACGGTTGCTCTGGCAGGCAGCGATCGCCCAGATCTACATTCCTGCCAATGCCGAAACCGGGTTGATCGAGCAGTTTGAGGGTTTCTTCCAGCTCAAGGATATCGACTTAAAGGACTACGAACCCCGCGATCGCTCGATTCAAGCCGTCCTCGGTATGGACGAAACGAATCAGCGGCAGGTACTCAAACAACCCGACGTGCTGATGCTCCTCTATCTCATGCGAGACACGCAAGCAATCCATGAACACCGTAACGTGCTGCAAAAAAACTGGGACTACTACGCGCCCCGCACAGACAGCACCTACGGATCGTCCCTGACACCAGCCATTCACGCAAGCCTCGCCGCTAATCTAGGTGACGCAGCAGGTGCCTACCAGCAGTTTATGCAGGCAGCTCTGACCGATCTCAAAGATAATCGCGGCAATACAAGAGATGGTATTCATGGGGCTTCAGCAGGCGGAGTCTGGCAAGCTGTGGTGTTTGGCTTTGGCGGCATTCAACTGAAAGACAGCGCACCCGTTGCCACACCCCACCTCCCTCCCACCTGGACTCGTCTCAAATTCAAGCTGAACTGGCGCGGCACCTGGCACAGCTTCGATCTAGTGCCCTCGCCTGCTCATGGGTCTGACGCTCACGCGACTGACATTCAGGGGTTCATTTTCGACCTTGACGGGGTTCTCACAGACACGGCTGAAAGTCATTACCGTGCTTGGCAGAAACTGGCTGACGAAGAGCATCTGCCCTTCAACCGAAAGGCTAATGAAGCGCTGCGAGGCGTGTCTCGAAGAGAATCCTTGCTGCTCATCGTTGGCGATCGCCCCTACTCAGAAGCCCAGCTACAGGAAATGATGGAGCGCAAAAATCGTTACTATGTAGATTCGATCGCCACCATTACGCCTAAGAATCTTTTGTCAGGAGCCTTAGACTTTCTAATAGAACTGAGGCAAGCGGGTATCAAAATTGCGATTGGGTCGGCAAGTAAGAATGCTCGTAGCGTGATTGATAAACTTCATCTAATTGACTATGTAGATGCGATCGCTGACGGAAATAGCGTCCAGCAGCCTAAACCCGCTCCCGATCTGTTTGTTTTTGCAGCCAATTTACTCGGACTTAAACCTTCTCAATGCGTGGTGGTTGAGGATGCTGCTGTTGGCATTGAAGCGGCGCTCGCTGCGGGGATGTGGACTATTGGGATTGGTCCTAGCGAGCGCTTTAAAACGGCTAACGTTATTCTCCCAAATCTAATCCATATTCGTTGGAACGATCTCCAAGGGAAGTTAAAGGCAAGCATTCTCGCTGACGAATAGTCGAACTTTTTTGACGCGATCTTCTATTCAACCCACAACAATAACTGTAATTATGGAGATAATATCCCAATGTCGAATTATCAATCTCAAGCAACACTTTCGGCGATCGCGCCAAGTAAAGAACGCGTTGCAGTTCTCTAAGGCAGAAATCAGCCTTTGTGGAGAGGTTAAGCCTTCTGTTTGTTTGGTAGCCTTGTAACAATTGCTACCGCTCTTGGTTTGAACTCCTATAGGACTAACTCACTTTATGAATATTCCTGTTTCTCCCTGGGCGCTTCTGTCACAGACACACTTCAAGGTACTACCTTCGGTGCGCCAAGATTTAAATCATTGGCGATCGCAGGCAGAGCAAATTCCCAATCCAGAGTTACGGAAGCAAGCGATCTCAAGTCTTGAAACCAAACAGTTCCATTGTGAAGGCGGATCAATCTATGGACTGCTGGCAAACAAAGACCGGCGGGAGGCGATTCGCTTTATTGTGGCGTATCAAACCATTAGCGACTACTTGGATAATTTGTGCGATCGTAGTCGTTCGCTCGATCCTGAAGATTTTCGGGCACTGCATGACTCCATTTTTCACGCACTCACTCCCGACGCAGAATTACCGAACTACTATCG
>JBBSFA010000910.1:0-2031 GCA_038239185.1 Elainellales cyanobacterium
ACAAGCGGCTCAACCGAAAGATTTTTGGCTTAAATTAGGCAGCACTGCGAGGCTTGCCACAGGTCATACAACAGCATCTCAGTGGTGCGATCGCCCAGCATGGTCACAAACACGCCTTCCTCTAGCTCAGCGGTGAGCCAAAATCCGCGCAGGCAAATTTCAACAAACTCAGCGTCGCAAATCGCAATTTCTAACTCCCCGACCGTTTCGGGACGGCTGGCGCTTGCCAATAGCGGCAGCTCAGACAAATCGGCAGGCAGCAAAACCGAGGCAGTGCAAGCTTCTACGACGAGCCGTTGCCCTGTCCGTAGTGCTAGCACAGCCCGCAGTGCAATCCACTCTTCAATAGATTGAGTGAACCGCTCCATAAACAGACCCGTTTCGGTGTAAGTAACTTTCAGCATGACTGAGAGGCTCTATCCGTGTTGATGGCTTCGGTGCTGAATGCTCTAATTCCGGACAAGCAAGCCAGAACCAATAATTTTGGGCAAGAAAATCTGAACTTGCTTGAATTAGAGACATTCGAGGCAGAACTTTTTACGCGGTCAGAAAGCTGGAGCGATCGGTGTCAAGGCTTCAGTCAGTGCATCGCTAATGCAACTTCGATCGAGACAACAAACCCCCGCTTTCTATGTGGAGAAGAAGCGGGGGCTGAAAAACGACTTGGAATCTAAGCGAAAGACTCTAAGTAAGTTTTCCGAATCCATTTGGGAAAGCCTAAATGCCTATCCCTCCCGCTTTGCCGTTTAGGATCTAATCCGTCTGGATACTGCCAAATAAGCAGATCAGTAGATAGATCGATCCCATGAACGACGCGATCGCCACTTGCCAGCTTTCGGGCGGCACGCTTTTGGACAGCATTAAGTGCGCCGATGGGCAGGGCAACCCAGCAGTAAGCCAGGTCAGCCATCCCATGAAACAGGGACAAGCGATCGCTAAATTCCGCTCCACTTCCGGTATGTACGACCGTGGGCAACATAAAGCCTCGACGATCGCTAAAACGGCACAATTGCCGTATCGCGTGAACTGGGGAATTTTGCATCGTTATCTCCGTTTCATGAACTCACCTTGCGGAAAGGAATACTTGCATCTGAGAATTAAGATACTACACTTGTATTACGAGTGTCTAGTCTCTGCCGCTTGTCACTGTCCTTACACTGTCCTTTTGTAACTATTTGTTTGGAGGAACCCCTCAATGTACACACTCAATCGCACCGCCACCACCGACATGGAAGTCACCAGCATCCGCCTGGAAAAGGATCTGAAGGAGCGACTGAAAGAGTTGGCTGGCAATCAAGGCTACCAGGCTTTGATCCGCGATGTGCTGTGGAACTATGTGCAGCAAAAATCTGGCGACTATCAACCGCAGTTTTCCCGCGCCGACATTCGCGCTAGCATTGAGGCAATCGCCCAACAGGAAGAACGATGCGCCCTGACTGGAACTCTGATTCGATCGCAGGAACCCATGCTCCTAGGACTGACGGCACAGGGCGAGATGGTTCCGCTGAGTCTCGGTAGCCTGCGCTGAGGCACTAATGTCAAATTGCATACCAGCGTTTCAGCCGCACAACGTGCGGTTGAGAGCGCAATTATTGTCTAGCTGAACTCTATTAGCTGAAAATATGCCAATGCTTCTGCGATCGCAGCCGCATAGCTCGATCGCGCCAAATAGTGATGGGGTTGCCCAAACTGCTGATGCCACGCCAATAGCTCTGGCTGAGCATTATTTACAATTACCCCTAGCGTGGACTGTTGAAATAAGCTGATGTCATTGCCCGAATCGCCGCAAACCAGCGTTTTATCGAGTGGCATTTGCAGAATTTTGCTCAGATAAGCCGTGGCTAATCCTTTGTCGCCTGACTTCGGCACAATATCCACATCTTCGTTGCTGCTGAAGATCACCTGTGCCGCCAAGCCAGCTTGTTCCAGCTTCGATCGCAAAGCATCCACGATCGCATCAGCTCGGTCTGAGTGCAGCAAAAAGCTAAGCTTCCAGGGATTTTGCTCTGCCTCATCCTGAAAAACTAACTC
>JBBSFA010000911.1:0-2028 GCA_038239185.1 Elainellales cyanobacterium
AATATTACTTTACCCAGATCTTCATCCGCCAGTAGAGAACCCACGGAATCTTAGGAGCACGAATTGGAAGATTTTCAGGTATGCGATCGCGATCTTTCGCCAGCGATCCTCGAAGCATATTTGCAGGCAGAGGCGATCGCCGCAGATACGGAAACGATGGGGCTTTTGCCCTGGCGCGATCGCCTTTGCTTGATCCAGCTCTGCGATCCAGAAGGCAATGTCACGGTCGTTCGCATTGCCCAGGGTCAAACCGAAGCCCCAAATCTGAAGCAGCTTTTGGAAACTCCAGCGGCGCTGAAAGTCTTTCACTTCGCTCGGTTTGATTTGGCGACTCTACGCTATCACCTGGGAATTCGGGTGACTCCTGTGTTTTGCACAAAAATCGCCAGCAAACTTGCCCGTACCTACAGCCCAAAGCATGGACTCAAGGATGTAGTGCAAGAACTGGCGCAGGTGGAGCTTGACAAAACGGCTCAAAGCTCCGACTGGGGAAATGCAGCGAATCTTTCCGATCAACAGTTGCGATATGCCGCAAACGATGTGCGCTACTCGCTCACCATTTGCCAAAAGCTAATCGAAATGCTGAAACGGGAAGGACGATGGGAGTTAGCTCAACAGTGTTTTGACTGTCTGCCAACGATCGTTTCGCTCGATCTGCTGCAATACCAAAATGTATTTGAACATTGAGGAATGAGAATTTAATAACCTCGAATTTTGTAGGATACGTTAGGCGCTAGCCGTAACGCATCAAGCCTTGAGAACGATGCATTACGCTGCGCTAACGCATCCTACGCAAAATCACATGTTATTAAATCCATGTTCCTAAGCTTTGAAAGCTTCCCTGACTACTTAACCAAGCCTTTAAAGGGGATCACGGTTAGCGAAGGACCCTGAGAGCGTTGCTTAAACCAGTTCAGCGCAATCACCGTATAGTTTTTAGCATTGTAGTTTTGCAGGGTATCACCCACTGCAAACTCTTTATCGCTGTTGAGTGTACCTAGGGGGCGCTGGTGCGTATCCATCAACAAGTATTGCATAGGAAAACTCCTCAAGAATGGTGGAACGGAACCTGAAAAAATAAAAATACGATCGCATCCTCTGCCAATTCGCTGATTGGCAAGCGATGAAAACATTCAAAGATTCAATTACCAGATCTGCCTAACAGTTGCTTAGACGCGAAAGAAAAATATCTTCAATTGCTGAAGCATTTTCTGAAGATACTTCCCTGAAACTTTAGCCCTAAAAACGTTGACAGTGCGATCGCAAAATATTCAATTGAATGAGCAATCTTCTATGATTGCCACGGCAAACCATAACTAGTCGAAAACCAGTTAGAATCCCCCTGACCGTAAAGCTTTCCAAAGCTAAACCAGGGTTATCACTAATTCAGTAAAAACAGATGGTTGTGGAAGTTTATCAGTTAGGAACCGATTAAGTAAACCAGTCCCAGAGTTCCTCATTCTACGATCGAAGTGACCCAATGTTGATTCAACTTAAAGAGTCTGGGTAATCGAGCGAACCGAAATTGAAACCCCAGTAAGTCACTGAATAAAGCCCGACAAGCAATACCGAAACTCACTGTTTAGCTTTCCCCACTCTTATAACACGACTTTTTTGAAATTGATATAAGTTAAGAAGGTTAAATTAACAGCATATTTTCTTAACGTAAAACGCTAGGCACAGGCTAATTTATGCAGTAATAAAACCAGTACATTTGAACTAATTCTAAGCTCCAAATTCAGCATCGCTTTCGTCTTGATTTCCAGCGGGCTGTGGATTATTTTGGGCGATCGCCCACTCCATCTGACGTAAAACGCCCCGCAGCATTGCTACCTCCGTGGGGGTCGGATAAGCCCGGTGATAGAGCTGCCGCAGCTTCTCCATCCGGCTCAGAGCAGTATGGGGATGCAGATAGCCAATCTTGAGCAACAGGGCTTCTAGCTGCTGGTAATAGCCTTCTAGCGCATCAAGCGAGGCGAGAGAGGAAGGCGGATTTGCAGCGGCATCGGGAACTTGTGCGGCTTGCCA
>JBBSFA010000912.1:0-2018 GCA_038239185.1 Elainellales cyanobacterium
GATTGGCAGCGTGCAGCTTGACTTTGAGGATCTTTCCTCTTGCACGATCGTAGACGGTCAATTTGAGGCGCAGGGGGTCAGGTTTACCAACGCGATCGCCCTACGTCCTTCCAATCCGGCTTATCGCTCGGACTCTGGGGAAATTGTGCTAATGGGCGCACCTAAAGCGGGCTATCTGGAGGCATTGTTTTTGCGCCCAGTCAAGTTTGTCAGCGGCTCGATTACCAGCTCTCGACGGGCAGTTTTGACCGTGTTTGATGAAAACAACCAAACGATCGCCCGTACAGAAACGCCGGGTGCAAATCTGGCGAACTCTGGCGCAGAAACGCCTGCCAATTTGCCCCTTCATCTCAGCGCTGCCAATATTCGGCGAGTCACATTTCACGCCTTTGATGGGCATCTGACGCTAGCCGATTTTTGCTTCAATCTCGCTTAAACCAGAATGAACTGCTCGATCGCAGCAGCTACCCCATCCGACTCAACATCTGGTGCGACCCACGTAGCTGCTGCTTTAACCGCATCCGGGGCTGTGCCCATCGCGATTCCAACTCCTGCGTACTGAATCATCTCCAGGTCGTTGAAATTATCCCCGATCGCCATCACGTTCCCGGCATCTAAGCCCAGCTTCTCTGCCAGAAAATGAACTGCTGTGCCTTTATTTGCCAGCGGATGGGTGGCTTCGAGGAAGGTCGGCACAGATTTGGTGAAGTAAAGCTGATCTGGGGTGTAGCATTGACTCAGCGATCGCCAAAGCTGGTCGATTAAGGCAGTGTCTTCGCTCAAAGCCAGGATCTTAGTTGGTTCTCCTTCTTGCACCAGCGATCGCAAATCGCCCACGGGAATCGGTTCAATGTTGCTGCGTTTGGCATAATCAGTTGATCCCGGAGTCAGCGTGCGAACGAAGAGGCGATCGTCTTTATAGCAATGAATCGAAAGCTGCTGCTGAAGATCAGACTGTTCCAGATAATCGAGGATCTGAATCGCGAGATCCTGCGGCACAGTCAGATGGCGCAGCAGCTCATCGGTGGCGGGATCTTTGATCAAAGCCCCTTGATAGGTCATCAGCGGCAGCGTGATACCCAAATCCTGGTGAAACCGCAAGGCAGAGCGAAACATTCGACCTGTGGCGATCGCCACCTGCACCCCTCTAGCTTGAGCGGCAGCGATCGCCTGTTTCACCACTGGATTGATCTGGTTGGAGTCTCCCACAACGGTTCCGTCTAAATCCAGTACGAGTAGACGAATGGTTTCAGGTGTATCAAGCTGCCGCAGAGAGGCTGTAGTTGCTGTATCCAATTGCATCGCCGACTCCCAATTTTTTCATTTACATCCTGCCATACTCGCGGCGATCGCACAGAGTAAGCTAGAGACAGTAGGACTCAATTGGTTAGACACACATGGTTTGGCTCTTTAAGCCTCGGTTTCGGAAACAGATTGCGCGGATTGAAGTTTCAGGGGCGATCGCGGGTGCGACGCGAAAGGAAGTCCTAGAAGCGCTCAAGACGATCGAAGAGCGAAAATTCCCGGTGCTGCTGCTGCGGATTGACAGTCCGGGCGGCACGGTGGGCGATTCGCAGGAAATCTACAGCGCCCTGAAGCGGCTACGCGAAAAGATCAAAATTGTCGCCAGCTTCGGCAATATCTCAGCATCGGGCGGCGTGTATATCGGTATGGGAGCCAGTCACATCATGGCAAATCCCGGCACGATTACAGGCAGCATTGGCGTGATTCTGCGCGGCAACAATTTGGAGCGCCTGCTGGAAAAAGTCGGCGTTTCGTTCAAGGTGATTAAATCAGGCCCTTATAAAGACATTTTGGCGTTCGATCGCCCCCTGACTGAGCCAGAAGAAAATATTCTGCAAGAGCTGATCGACACGAGCTATCGGCAGTTTGTTCAAACTGTCGCAGAAGCCCGCAATCTGACCGAAGAGACAGTTCGCAGCTTTGCCGATGGGCGAGTTTTCACCGGAGAACAAGCCGTAGGGCTGGGAGTTGTCGATCGCCTTGGCACTGAAGAA
>JBBSFA010000913.1:0-2013 GCA_038239185.1 Elainellales cyanobacterium
AATAGGATTGTGATGCATGAAGAAGTTCTGGTGAAGTGAAAGGTCTGAAGCCGAAGGGTACTGACTTAATGGATTGAGATCCCCGGATTCTTCAAGAATCCGGGGATCTGGGCGCTCAATTTTTGCTTGCTTTAGCGAGATAAGTAGATCGACTGTCCAACCAGAATTAGCGTAATGGTCGCAGTTAGGGCGAATATGTCAACCTGACTCCCTTTAGGCATCTCATTTACAGGTGGCAGACCTATATAGCCGCGTGCCAGCATCGCCTGGTGGATGCGATCGCCCCGTTCGTAGGTGCGGATAAACAGCGACCCAATCATGTTGCCAACCACGAGCCGCTGCCAGCGTTTACTACCCATTAAGTTGCGTGATGCAGCCGCCCGCCGCATTGACGTGAACTCTTCTACCAAAACGCCAATATAGCGATACATCGAAGCCAGAATCGCCACAAGCAGGGGCGGTGTTCTCAAGGCAACTAGGGCATTAAGCAAAGTCGGAATTGAAGTGGTCAACACCAGCATATTTAGCATCAGTAGTGATAGCAATGCCTTGAGACTAACGCTACCCAAAACTGTCAATCCTACTGTCGTAATCTGAAGCCAACCCCAGTGCCACAATACTTCGCCGCCGCCTCGAAACAGTGTACCTAACAGCACAACTCCAATAAACGTAAACTCTACGGCAACCCGCTGAACCAGCACTGATAAAGTAACTCGGCTTAGACAGATGGCGATCGCCAACCCAACGCCATAGACTGTCCAGGTTTGCCAGTGTCCATTTGGAGTCAACGCTGTCGCAAACACAAAAAGCAGTACACAAAGAACGCGAGTCTTAGGAGTCAGGCGATGCCACGGTGTTGACTGTTGGCTGTCAATGTCCAGCCGAAACGCACCGATGTGCAGCAGCATTCAGTCACGTTCCTAATAATTTTTGCAAGGGTTCAAGCTGAAGCTCATGGAGATGAATCAGGGGAATCAGCGTCAGTATGTTCAGATTCAGCTCCTTTGACGAGCAATTTACCTGCTCCCCAGGCTAAGCCAAATGCGACCAATGTTCCTGCTAAACCTGCCAGAGGGGTGGCGATCGCATCAGGCACACCTCTGACTGCGTATCCATTCAAAACCGAGTAGAAGGGCAGTCGGTGAGCAGGAGTATCCTCAGCCGCCTTGCTGCTAAACCCATGATCTTCAGCAACTCGATTGAGTCCATCTGGCTCAGAGCTGGCAAATGGCGAGAGAAAAATGGCAATCAGCAGGGCAACTCCTAATCCTGAAAGCACAAAAGCCCGATTTCTGGTCTGTAAACGGTCACTCATAACGGTTTAATCCTTGCCAAATTCGTGCGGTTGAGGAGAGAGTAAATCTATCGAGGCAGCAACGATCGACCGCTAGATGGCACTTTGCGGGGGCGATCGTAAAACATATCAGGACGAGTCCGCCAGACAAAACTACAGGCCGTTACTGTAATCACAGCCTCTCCAATGCCAATCAGAAAATGCCAGGATGCCATTGCTGAGATCGCGACCGTTAGCGGCACCGTACCGGATAATGCCAATTCAAAAGCGCAAATAATTGATGCGACGAATACACTGGCCCAGGCAGCGATCGCCAGACCGATCGCCGTCCCTCGCCAACTGTTAAACCCAAAGGCAGACCGGATAGTCTTATATAGGTAGTAGCCGCCAAAAGTGCCGATTAAGCCCATGTTGAAGATATTTGCCCCCAATACGGTCAGCCCCCCATCTTGAAACAGCGTCCCCTGGACAATAAACACGACTGTCATGACCAGCGAACCCGCCCACGGACCCAGCAAAGTTCCGGCCAGCGTACCGCCCAGTAAGTGTCCTGACGTGCCCCCCGGAATCGGGAAGTTAATCATCTGGGCTGCAAAAATAAATGCGGCACAAACTCCCATCAGTGGAACCGTCCGCTCTTGATATTCTGACTGCACTCGGTTTAGGGCTGTCGCAATCAGAGCGATCGCCACAACCCATGTCACCAAGCTCACTGGCCA
>JBBSFA010000914.1:0-2012 GCA_038239185.1 Elainellales cyanobacterium
CAAAACGCGATCGAGCTACAGGCAGGCGATGAACTGACCTGTACCGCCTATGCCAAACAAGCTGAAGTTTGGCAAAAGTTGGGACAGCTAGAAGAGGCGATCGCGGCATACCGTCAGGCGATCGGGTTGCATGAGGATTGGCAGACGTTTTACCAACTGGGCTTGTGTCTGGCAGAACAGGCAGACTGGCAAAATGCGATCGCAGCCTATCGTCAGGCATTGCAGCGGGGTAGCAGGCGAGAGATTCACGGCGATTTGGGTTGGGCGTTGCTTCAGATCGGTGAGCTAGAGGCTGCGATCGATCAATTCCAACAGGCAAATTTTGAGGGAGATCCGACTCAGCTTGGGCTTTGCCACAGGCAAACCTGCGAAAGAACTAACGCAGCCGTTTACGAAGCGGTTAGTTCAGGCTGTGGCTATTATGAGACGGCGCAAGCTTGGGCGCAGGCTGAATCGCTCTACAAGCCGTTGGATGCAGATGAACTTGTGGTTTTGCATCCCCCAAAAACGCTGGATGCCGAGATTCACTTTAGCTTTCGGTTCGGAGAGGCGATCGCATTACCCGGTTCATTTGTCGCAACCTTGCCGAATGGACGATTCTGGCTCAGCGCTGACCAAACGAGCAGCACTGTGTTTACCGCTGAGCATTACTCAATTGGCGATCTGTCGCCTGAGTTTCCGTTGCTTAGTCCGGGGCATCCAGATCAACATTCGAGTCGGCGTTCTGGCGCACCGATCGCAGAACCCGTGCGATCGATCGAGGGAACGGTCGTGCTGCTGGCTGGCTTGACGAATGATCTTTACTTTCACTGGATGCTGGATGTGCTGCCGCGCTGGAATTTGGTGCAGCGGAGCGGCGTTGAGTGGAGTCAAATTGATTGGGTTGTGGTCAGCGATCGCCTCCCGTTTCAGCGAGAAACGCTCGATCGGCTGGGTATTCCTGTTTCTAAAAGGCTGGCGATCGAACAGAGTCGGCATCTTCAAGCCGATCGGCTGATTGTGCCATCCTATCCTGGAGCGCCTGCTTGGATGCCTCGCTGGGCAGGAAATTGGCTCCAGCAGACTTTTCTTGCAGATCAGACAACGAGTGGGAAATCCGCAACTCGGCTATATATTAGCCGCAGTCAAACGACCAGTCGGCGTATTCTCAACGAAGCGGCTGTGCTGGGGTTGCTTCAGCCTTATGGGTTTCAATGTGTCTGTTTGGAATCGCTTTCGGTACAGGCGCAAGCCACGCTACTGGCAAGCGCTGAAATCGTGGTAGGTGCTCATGGCGGCGGATTGACGAATCTAGTGTTCTGCCGTCCTGGGACGAAAGTGATTGAACTCTTTTCACCGCGCTGTGTGTATCCCTGCTATTGGTGGCTTAGTAACCTGATGCAGTTACAGTATGCGTATCTGCTGGGCAAACTGCCGATCGGACTGTATCTCGATCGCCTGCAATCTCCAGACGATCGCCTTGCCGATATTTGGATTAATTTAGCAGAGCTGCGATCGGTTTTAGAATTGTTGCTTTGAGCATTACGATTTACGCGCGGTTTGCCCTATCTAACCTGCATTCAGCCTATGCTGAAAACTATCATTCAACTTGTGCTATCGACTGTTTTGACCTCTGGAGTTGGATGAGAGTTCAATCACCTTTCCTTCAAAAACAGGAGGTTAAATAAGATGGTAGTTAGCTCTGATCGAGTCAAGTCTACAGCGATCGCCACAAAGCTGTCAGATATGAGAGCGTTACAAGCCCTGCTGGTTTCGGGCGCAGCGGTGCTGCGGTCAGAAAGCACTGATCCAACGATTCAGGATCGGCTCCGCACGGTGCAGCGAAATGAAGAGGCTGTGCTGGCAAGCTTAGATCAGGCAATGAAGCGATCGGGGGTTCAGGGTGATCCTACTTCAGAGACATTTGCCCTCATGGCAAAGTTCCAGCAGACTCTACAGAACACTGAACTCAGCCTAGCGGATAAAGTCCTCCAATATACGATGCTCAAGTACCAGCAGATTTTCACTGGATC
>JBBSFA010000915.1:0-1996 GCA_038239185.1 Elainellales cyanobacterium
AAAGGTCGAGCTTCAAGTGAGAATGATTGTGTTCTGAGGTGAAACGATCGCCTTCTTAGCTCAAAGTGTCGAGCTTGGAGTTGAAAGGAGGATGGAATGGAGGTGGCGATCGGCTGTTTCTGCGGTGAAAGCGATTAGAATCGTGAGGAATTATGACCTTGTGATCTCAGCAGTTCGATCGCCCAACTCAACCTTGCTGCTTTTTGTATGGCTCAAGACTTACTGACCGAAATCTACAGCGTGTTTGAACCCTTCCAACCGCCGCCCAAAGAAGCCTATGTGGACTGCGAAGAAGTGCGTGGCAAATGGAATGTGGTGCGGGAGTTGGGGCGCAAGATTACGCGATCGAAACAGCCCTCCTGCCAGCTTTATTCGGGGCATCGGGGGGTGGGCAAATCTACCGAGCTGCTGAGGCTGCGGGAATATTTGGAAGCAGAGAACTTCTTTGTGGTGTATTTTGCGGCAGATGAGCAAGACATTGAGCCGCAAGATGCTGAGTATGCCGATATTCTGTTTGCCTGCACCCGGCATTTGGTAGAAGACATCAAGCTGGAAAACCATAACCCGCTGCTGGACTGGATGAAAGAGCGCTGGGAGTCGTTGCGGGAGTTGGCGCTGACAGAGGTGTCGTTTGAAGGGTTGAGTTTGGAGAGCCAAATTTCCCAGTTTGCCAAAATTACGGCAAACCTGAAGGCGGTTCCAGACAAGCGGCGAGAAATGCGGCACAAAATCAACGCGAATACGCCTTCGCTGGTGGAGGCTCTGAACGATTTTATTGAGGTCGCGAAAACAACGCTGCCTACCGATCGCAATCAGGGAATTGTGGTGGTGGTAGACAACCTCGATCGAATTGTGGAAGTGAAAACAGCAGACAAACCCAGCAACTATGACGAAATTTACCTGAACCGCAGCGAAATGCTGCGGGGGCTAGCCTGTCATGTGATTTACACCGTGCCGATCGCGATGGTCTATTCGGAGCGGGCAACTCGGCTAGAGGACAACTACGACAAGCCCGATGTGCTGCCGATGATTATGGTGCAGAATCCAGACGGCAGCGTTAATCAGGCGGGGTTGGCGAAGCTGCGAGAGCTAATCTGTCGGCGGATTCAGTTGGTTGAGCCTAAGCTGGTGCAAACGCTAGAGGGTGCAGTAGCAGGAGTCAAAACTCCGCCCGTGTTTGACAGTCCGGAAACGTTGGAGCGGCTTTGTTTGATGAGCGGTGGGCATGTGCGGATCTTGATGCAGCTCATTCAGAAGGCGATCGACTGGACAGATACCCTGCCGATCACGGCGCAGGCGGCAAAACGGGCGATCGAAGAGACGCGAGACACTTATCGGCTGACGATTCAGGAACACCAGTGGGAGATTCTAGCGAATGTCTGTCACCAAAAGCGGGCAGAGAGCAATGAACCGCACATGCGCCTGCTGCTCAGTCGCTGCCTGCTGGAATATCGCTACTCTGATGAACAGGGAACCCTGCAAACCTGGCACAATGTTCACCCTTTGATTGAAGGGTTCAAGTCGTTTCAAGAGGCGCTTGCCAAAATCTCATCTCCATGAACACCGCTACAGACGATCGCCCCCCTTCTTTAGAGGAAGTCTATCAAGCTCTCCTCCGATCGCTGCGGCGCAGAAAGGGGTTTGGGATTCTGTTTGTGCAGTGTTCTCCGGCGCAGGCGACTCAACTGATTCTGCAAGTTAAAGCAGATCTGCCCCAAAAGAAAATTGATGTTTTGCAGCTAACTGAACCGATCGACAATCTCTACAACCTGATTGCCGATCGCCCCGATCGCCATGACCTAAATATCCTTTTCATTCAAGGCATTGAAAAGTCTTTGGAACCCTACATTGAGCCAGGATTCGGCGGCGATGGCGACTACTATAACCTCAACACAGTGCCTCGCATCCTCAGCCACCTGAACCAACAGCGAGAACGCTTCCGGGATGATTTTCCCAACCTCTGTTTTGTGTTCATTTTGCCGCTGTTTGCGCTCAA
>JBBSFA010000916.1:0-1995 GCA_038239185.1 Elainellales cyanobacterium
ATCGCAGATTTTCGGGGGTAACTTGCCGCTTAAAAGACATCGGTTTTGAGGCTAATTGATCACCTTTTTAGATGGGAAAATTCTAGCAGATTTGTGTAGTTAATTTTGTACGACTACTTATCTTCCAAAAGCTTTTTATGAAGCTCGATCGCCGCTTTAACAGGTCTATAAAGCTGCCACGCTGTAAGATCATCTTCATACCCAAAGAAGCCGATTTTCCGTTGAAGAACTGGGGTGGCGATCGCTGTCGGAGACATTACACTTGTTGTAACCCTGGGATGCCTCATCTGCGCGGCTTGCATCCCCATTACATCCGCTTCACGCTCTAAAGCAGTATCCGTATTGAGCCATCTTCCCTTTGCCTGTAAAGTTGGTCTTACTCGTCCCTGCCTTTGCTGAGCAACGTGCCAAGCTTCATGCGGCAGATGTCTTTCCTGTCTGGGAGCTATATGAATCTCTGATCCCTGTGTATACGCCAATGCTTTTAGAGCAAACGGTTTCGAGGAATTGTAATGAACGGTTACATCATTCATCCCCCTGCCGGAAAGGGTTTCAATCCCGGATTTTAGAGCATTAGGGAGTTTTGCTGGGTGGCTGATCTGCAGTACAGATGAGGCGAGGCGATGATTAGCCGCTGTACCGATCGCCAATTTTGGCTGAATGACGGGAAACCTCATCCCCGGTTCGCTTGGACGACTGGAAGAATGGACAGGAATTTGGGTGAAGTCGGAATCAAATCGAGCATCTGCTTGAGCCAGAGAATCTACTGGAGTGAACAGCAAGTCGGCTTCTGGTTCGACCTCAGTCACAGCAGGACGACGGGCAAACTGAGAAGTCGGCTGAGAAGTAGACTGTGGGGCTGAAGCTGGCTTTGCGGCGGAAGTTCTCTCGACTGTCATCTATACACCTCGTGATCGCTAGTAGTTTTCGCCCAAAAAACCGCTTGGCTCTAGGCTCGCACGAATTAAGCAGTCTGTCCTGCTGCAAAAACTTGGGCGGCTGTCAGGTTGAGTTCGCTAAACAAAGGGGAGCGCAGCAGATTATCTCCGCTGAAAGTGGCAATCTCGCTGTAGCCTTCGTCTGTGAGTTCTAAAATCAAAATAGTTTCTAGCTGCGGATCGATAATCCAGTATTCGGGGATGCCTCGATCCTGGTATTGCGATCGCTTCGCAATGTAATCGCGATCGCGCTGTAATTCTCCAGGGCTGACAACTTCCACAACCAGCAAGGGAGGAGCCATACTCAGCCGGATCGTATTCCGGCGGCTTAACTGCTCGATATGCTCGGCGCGAATTACCGTCAGGTCAGGATAACGGTTTTTGGGTTCTCCCCTCACCTCTAGCTCTAAGCTATGCCCCCTCACCCGCAAATGCCCTAGCACTAAGGCAAACTGCACAAGTAGAAATGTAGCGATCCCTACGTTGAGTCCTGATTCTGGCGGCACTTCGACTAGTTCTCCATTAAACAGCTCATACAGATTCTCTGTCTCATCGTCGTAGGACAAGTATTCTTCAAAGCTTTGAAATCGTACTTTAGCCTGAGTCATGGCGATAACCTGCGTCCGATCGCTGCTACGTTGCCTTTATTCTACAATTTTGCCTTGCCTGGACATCGGTTTGAAAACGGCTAGCTGTCTCGCGTCCATAGCAACCCTCTTTCGCGAATCCGATGAGCAAAATGGCAGTGGCGTAAATCGACAATATCAACATCCCGCAACAGCACCATTGATAGATCTGCGATCGCTTCAATCTGCCTCACGGAGTTAATCTCCTCAACGCCCAAATCTACATCTGAACCTTCGTGAAATCTGCCTAGCTGCGTGACTGAACCGAAAAAATAAGCGCTGTCAATGCCATATTGACTGCCCGATCGCTGTAGCCACGCGAAAACTTGCTGCAAGACTTGCTGGCGTTCCTGCTCACGATGCTCTTGCTGCTCTAGCAACACTTCATCCAACAGCCGAGTGTCAAACGGCTCAACCATTGGGCGATCGCA
>JBBSFA010000917.1:0-1975 GCA_038239185.1 Elainellales cyanobacterium
ACGCGAATCGCGGAAGAAGTCAGCATGGGTCATATGGAGGCAGAGTTTGAGCCGCCTTCTAACGATGAGATTGGCAGTTTAGCGAAAGCTTTTAAGCGGATGCAGTTAAGCTTGAGTATGGCGATGAGTCGGTTAAATCGCACGGGCGGCGGCACGGGCGTTTAACAGGCTTCGCTAGCTGATCTTTGCATCTCTGACTGGAGCCTCGTTCATGCGCCCTCGGCAAACTCTTCTGGAACTGTTCTCAACATTCCTCCTCTTTGAAGCCGATCGCTTTAGCGGTTGGGCAACCGATTCGAGGCTGCGGCGATCGATGGCAGCCTGCTTAGCAAAACCAGCCTTGGCAAAACCAGCCTTGGCAAAATCAACTTCGGAAAAGTCTGCCGATCGCCCCGGTCTAGAGGACTCGGAGAAGTTTTGGGCGACCTACTGGTACAAACGCTGGCAGGCTGACCCCACCCTAGACATTCAAGCCCATCTCTCAGCCTATCTGCAAGAGGCTTGCTACTGGTCAGCGCGCAAAACGCTGACGACGTTCAAGGTGGCGCAGTATACGCTCTCGGATTGCTTTCAGGTGGCGATCGCTCGCGTCGATAAGGTGCTGCGAGGGTTTGACCCGACTTATGGCGTGGATTTGAAGGTTTACGCCGGAATTTCCTTTGGCAGACTAATTCAGGATTTTCTGAAGCAGCAGCGGGTGATTGATGTCTGTTCTGACGGGGGATTGCTGCGAAAGCTGAGCCAGAAGCGGCTGACCAGCGCTCTCGAAAATGCCATGTTCTCGCCGCAGACGATTGCCGCTTATCTGCTGGCTTGGCAATGCTTTAAGGAAATTTACATCCCGAATCAACCCAGTGCCTCGAAGCTGTCTAAACCGGATGCCGCGACTTGGCGGGCGATCGCGCAGCTCTACAATCAAGAGCGCCTGACTCAGCTTCAGCCATCTGGCGCAGAATGGACTCCTGCCATGCTGGAAAAGTGGATGGCAGATTGCGTCAAGGCAGTGCGGGCTTACCTCCATCCTCCTGTCACATCCATCAATGCGCCCCGCGCCGGACAGGAGACGGGCGAGCTAATGGATACCCTTGCAGAAGATAAACATGACACGCTGCTGACAGGCTTGATCGCGGCAGAAGAGGAGGAAGTGCGGCAGCAGCAGAAGACGCAAATCAATCAGGTGTTCGCGGCTGCCCTGATCACACTCGATCCACAAGTTCAGCAGCTCTTGGAACTCTACTATGCTCAAGGGCTAACTCAGCAAGAGATGGCAAAGCAGCTAGACATCAAGCAATATACGATTTCGCGCCGCTTCTCGAAAGCCAGAGGCATTTTGCTGCTGGCGTTGGCGGAGTGGAGTCAGGCAACTTTGCATATTGAGCCAACCTCTGACGTACTCAATGCTATCAGTCCGGTTTTAGAAGAGTGGCTGATGACTCATTATCAGAATCCAGTACCGCCTTCCTGAAAGGTGTATCTTTATGACTTTTACTCCTGACCTGTTTGACCCAACTCAGCCTGATCTGACGGTATCTGCAACGATCGCCACGGAAGCTTGGCAGCGCCGATCTGGAGGAACCCCTGCTAGCGGCTGGAATGCTTACTTAAACCAACTTTGCCTCAGCGCCGTTTTGCCCTGGTTGCAGGACAGCTTGCCGCACGCCAGAGTTTGGCTCAACCCGGCGACGCTGTTCAGCTTTTGGGAACTGGTGAATGGAACGGCGATCGTGATCAACAACAAGCGGTTAGTCTTGATTCCCACCGAGGCAATGGACAGCAGCGAACTGCGAGTGCCGCAAGAGTGGGTCGATATTCCCGGCTGGGCGGTGGACTACTACATCGGGGTGAAAGTCAATCCAGATGAGCTACAGATTCAGCCTTGGGGATACTGCACCCATCGGCAAATTAAGGCGGGCACGTATGATGCGGGCGATCGCACCTATGCGGTCAGCGGAGACGAGCTAATTAGCGATCTGAG
>JBBSFA010000918.1:0-1973 GCA_038239185.1 Elainellales cyanobacterium
AGCCTTGCAGATCAGTCCGCTGTTTTTGCTGGGGGTGGCGATCGCCCCACTCCTGCTCTGGTTTTTCAAATCGACGCGCTGGGGCTTGTTTATCCGCGCCGTGGGCGATAGTCCAGATGCGGCGCGGGCAATGGGCATCTCGATTTTCAAAGTGCGGATGCTGAGCGTGATGGCAGGCAGCTTTCTGGCAGGCATCGGCGGCGCGTCGCTGTCGCTGTACTATCCCGGACTTTGGACAGAGCGGATCTCTAGCGGACAGGGCTTGATGGCGGTGGCGCTAGTAATTTTTGCCCGCTGGAATCCGATCCAGTGCCTCTGGGCATCGCTGCTGTTTGGCGGCGCACAGGCGTTAGGACCTGCGTTGCAGTCGATCGGCATTAAAGAAGGCTACTACCTGTTTAACGCAGCGCCCTATGTGCTGACTTTGGTGATTATGATCGTGACTTGTTCTCCGAAGCGATCGCTCACAGGTGCGCCAGGAGCGTTGGGGACGGATACTTAATTAGACAGATTCGCTATTCGTGCTATTTACGTTTTGTAGGATGCGTTATGGCTAGCGCCTAACGCATCAGGTTCTGGGAACGCTGCGCTAACGCATCCTACGCAACATTGCAGGTGATTCAATCTGCGATCGTTAGCTGTGGGTCAAGCGCGTGAGCACTTGGTTCGATCGCTCCACAAACGCCTTCATGCCATCGGCATCAAAGCCTTTCTGGGCCATCAGCGCCAAGTCGTAGACATGCTGACAGATCATTTTTGCCAGGTCTGCCGAGGGAGACTGCCCGCCAGATTGGATGATGCTGCCTTGGTTGAGACTGATCAGGTTTTGGATCAGGGGATGCGCCGTGTTGACTAGCAGCGTATGTTCTTCCGGGAATTCAACGGCCTGCTGCATGATCAAGGCGTTCATTTCCTGCATCCGCCGTATCTCTTCTGGCAGCAGCACCATCGCAGGCGGCGCGGCTTCAGCGTTCTCAGACTTGAGGGCTTCGGTGCGAATCGTCAGTTTGGGCTTGCCGAGCGACTGCTCGAACAGCTCTTTGATTGATTCGCTGCGCGTCTTGTTGGTGGTGGGATCAACGATTTCGTTGGCTTGATCTTTGTCTACCAGCGCCTCATCCAGGTCAGCATCTACCCGCAGGAATTTGACCTCGGATAGCTCCCGCTCCAAGAATCCAACGAAATGGCTGTCGATGTACGAATCCATGAACAGCACCTCTAAGCCCTGGCTCTTGTGCAACTCGACGTAGGTTGCCTGTGAGACCGGGTCGGTGCAATAGTAGACGCGGTTTTCGTGGCGTTCTTTGTTGCGCTCTAGATACTCTTTCAAAGTCGTGTAAGATTTGCCGTCGAGCACGTTGCTCTGGGTGGTGTCGGTCGGGACAGATTGCCACGCATCATCCGATTCTACTTCTACCGCAGGTGTTTCAGCCTTTGCTGCCAGATCGGCGGTGGTACGGAAGATGAGGATATCTTCGACCTGTTTTTTGAACTTGTCGTCATTCATCGAGCCGAACTTGACGAAGGTTCCCAGGTCTTGCCAACTGCGAATGTATTGGGTTCGATCGTCCCGGTACAATTCTTTCAGCCGATCGCCCACTTTTTTGGCAATATAGTCTGCGATGCGGCGGACGGTGCGATCGTTCTGCAAGAAGCTGCGCGAGACGTTGAGCGGAATATCGGAGCTGTCGATCACGCCGCGCAGGGGCAGCAGGAAGCGAGGAATCACTTCTTCGCAGTTGTCGCTGACAAACACCTGGTTGCAGAACAGCTTGATCTGCCCTTTGGTGACATCGACATCGGGCTTCAGCTTAGGGAAGTAGAGAATGCCGTTGACGACAAAGGGATAGTCGGTGTTGAGATGCACCCACAGCAGTGGCTCTTCTTGAAACGGGTAGAGATAGCGATAGAACTCTAAATAGTCTTCCTCGGTCAGGTTTTTGGGCGACTCTTTCCAGGCTGCTTTTTGCTTA
>JBBSFA010000919.1:0-1969 GCA_038239185.1 Elainellales cyanobacterium
ACATCGGCAACGGTTGGAGGCATAAGTTAAGTGCAAGGTAAGGATTAGATCTGGACTGCTTTCAATTCCAGCCCCTTTGGATCATTGTAGGGAATCTGGGGATCATTCAGAGCGTAAGTTTTTGAACAGAATCCGCCGATCGAAACCTTAAGTCTTTCTTACGGGGCGATCGAACCAGACGGGAAGTCCGATAGAGTCGGGGAGGTCAACTTAGAACATTTCAAAATGTTACGGAGGCACTAATGAGCCAACTCTTGCGGAACATTCTCGTGGGCGCTGGAATTGCCACAGTGGGCGCGATCGGCACAAAAGTCGCCGTAGACTATTTCAAAAATCGCGGCGAAGAAAAAACGGTAGACGAAGCTCACGGCGATCAAACGCCTGCTTCAGCAGAAGAAGTGAGCTACGCCAAAGTGGAAGATGCCTCGCTGCAAAACTTCCTGGATGTCAGCTTTGGTGCGCTAGGTCGCTATGTGCCCTCTCGCCCCGCCAAGGTATTTGACTACCAGGGCAAGCAATATATGGTGGTTTGGGCGCGAGACACGGAGAAAAACAAAAATCAAATGCTGGCGTTTATCTATGCACCCGAAGGGCGCAAGATGATCGCCAGCGTGGGCTACACAGCCGACGCGACGGACTACAACCTCACGTTGGGCGGCACTCCATTCGCGGTGGAAGTCGGAAGCGAGAAGCTAACCGCTGGCAAGGGCGAAACCAAAGGCGCAAATGACGTTGACTTCGTTCTAGCGTAAGCCTGCTGTAAATCAAGGCGATCGCACCCTCTCTCACGGCTACTTGGGTGCGATTGCGGTCACTTCCAAGACAGATAATCCAGTCATTTGGGCAACTTGCTCGATCGCCATCCCAAAAGCCAATAGATTCAGCACCGTTTGTCTGATCTGTGACTCTGCTTGATTTCGTTGCTGAAGCGCCGCTTCAGTGTCGGTGGGAAGCAACATCCCATCGGCATCGCACCACCGCAACCAAGCTTGGGGCAACCCTTCAAAGACTCCTTGCCAAATCGCCAGTCCAATCTCTAGTTCCGGTATCCAGATCCAAGGATTAGTCTCTGCAACACGCTGTTCTTGATACGCAGCCCCACTCAGCCGGAAGTAGCGCAAGCTGCTGTCTCGTCTGTTAAACACCACATAATGCGGAACTTTTAGGATCTGTTCATAGACGTGAAATTTGGCAGGAGGCGTATTGGGCGAGGTTTGCTCAAGAGCAGGTTTAGGCGCAAATCGCCCCAGATCCTCTGATTCCGTCCCTGGTGAGAGCAATTCCACAATCACAGTCGGACTGATTTTTTCTTGCCAGATCACGTAACTGGCGCGATCGCGTTTTCCTTCATACAGCCGGGGCACACCGACGGCTACAAACCAATCGGGGCGCTTATGCCATAGCGGATGGGCAAGATCGTAATAAAGGTTGAGGTCAGAGGCGGTGTAGAGTTCCTGACCGCCATAGCAAGAGAGGCGAAGGGTACGGCTGAGCAACTGGGGCTGAAGATCGGGATATTCGTCCGGCAAACCAGGTTCCTCAGGGTCTTCGCTAGGGAGATCATCCATGGTGGGCAGCGCTGGGAGAGCCGCAAGAATTTGGGGATCTTCGGAGAGTAGACTGCGTTGATGCATGAGCGTATCTCCGGCAGTGGGAATATCTCTGTATGATATCAAGCCACAATCTTGTCAAATGACAAAAGGTTTTAAGCAGGGCAAACGCATCATGTCAACAAGCAGCCATTTTGCCCAGCAATTCTCATTATGAAAATTGTTCTCACTGATGAAACCGTTTTTACCAGATGAAACAGGCTGAAATACCTATTCTCTCGTTTGCTTATTAGTTGTTTGAATGCTTTTAGAACATTGAAAGTAGTATAAAATCACCAAAATGAAAATTGCTGGTAGCATTTTATACCAATTTAATATGAAGACACATATAATAGGGGAAGTGAAGTCAGGCAGTCGAG
>JBBSFA010000920.1:0-1951 GCA_038239185.1 Elainellales cyanobacterium
CCAATGCCACCGTGGTATGAACATCATGCCCACAGGCGTGCATGATGCCGGGTCTGTGGGAGGCAAACTCCAGTTCGGTGCGTTCTTGAATCGGCAGTCCGTCTAGATCGGCTCGAATTGCCAGAAGTCGTTTGTCTACTTCTGTGCCTTGTAGCTCAGCGACTACGCCAGTTTTGCCGACTAGCTCTTGCACATGCAGCCCGTAGGAGGATAAAACACCAGCGACATAGGCGGCGGTCTGGTATTCTTGTCCGCTCAATTCGGGCTGGCTGTGCAGATGGCGACGAATCTCAATCAGGCGAGGAGCAAGAGTTTCAGCAATATCTTTGATGCGGCTTAGCATGAGTTCGGAGAGTTTATATAGATAGTTTAATGGACTTTTAATTAATCCTTAAGACTAAATTCCCTTGAATCAAAGTCTTCATGCAACTCAAAGTCTTCATGCAACCGATCGCGAACACTTGCATCTTAAGGAAAGTCATTTGGGTGTAGGGTAAGGGAATGGAGCTAATGCAACGGATTGCTGACATAGGCTCCTGCTTTTCTTTCTTCCTCCTTTTGAATGAGTGCGATCGCCCAAACCTTAGAAACGCTGCTGGGTTCTAATGGTGTCTACTCTATAGGCGCTTTGGATTCCGAGTTCTCTTCTCAACTTGCCCAAGTTGCGCCAGAAGCACGGCTAGAGTGCGCTGTTTTTCCGAGTTCGATTGAGCAACTCGCGGAGGCGATCGCCTGTGTGCGGGCAAATTGCTGGCGGGTGTTGGTTTGCGGCAGTGGGAGCAAGCTGCACTGGGGTGGTTTGGCGGCAGGGGTGCAGGTTGTGGTCAGCACGGCGCGGCTGAATCGGCTGGTTGATCATGCGGTGGGGGATATGACGGTGACTGCTGAAGCCGGACTGCGATTTGCCGATCTGCAAGCGCTGCTGAAATATCATGGGCAATTTCTGCCTGCTGATCCTGCCTATGCGGATCAAGCGACTTTGGGTGGCATGGTGGCAACGGCGGATACCGGAGCTTTGCGGCAGCGATATGGCGGCATCCGTGAGTTTTTGATTGGCGTTTCGCTGGTGCGGACGGATGGCAAAATTGCCAAAGCGGGGGGGCGGGTTGTTAAGAATGTGGCGGGCTACGATTTGATGAAGCTGCTAACTGGTTCTTATGGCACATTGGGCGTAATCAGTCAGCTCACCTTTCGGCTGTATCCGCTGTCTACTGGATCGCGATCGGTGGTTCTGATGGGTGCGGCAGGGGCGATCGCGACGACAGCGGCGGCTTTGCTGCGTTCTGGATTAACGCCAACTGCGGCTGAATTAGTGACAGCAGATTTGCTTCCGCCAGATTTGCTGCCTTCAGATCAGCCTTTGGGACTAGTGGTGCGATTCCAAAGCATTGAAATCAGCGTTGAAAAGCAGGCAGCTCAGCTCCTCGAAATCGGTCAGGCTGCTGGGCTGAGCGGCGTTGCTGTCATCGATGCCGCCGAGGATTTGCTCTGGCAGCAATTGTCGGAGCCACTGCAATCTCACTCCTTAGAACCAATGATTACCTGCAAAATAGGAGTAGTCCCTGCGAAAGCGATCGAGCTACTAGCGCTGGCTCAGAGCAAGGGGGCGATCGGCTGTTTTCACGCGGGGAGTGGTTTGGGGACGTTGCGCTTTAACCTTGCTGATCTGACCCCACAGGCATTTCTAGAACTGCGCGATCGCTGCCAGCTTCAGGGCGGTTTTCTGAGTTTGCTAGAGGCTCCGATCGCCTGGAAGCAAAAGCTAGATGTCTGGGGTTATCCAGGTGATGCGATCGAGGTGATGCGATCGCTGAAGCGCCAGTTTGATCCAGAAAATTTGTTTAGCCCCGGTCGATTTGTCGGTGGAATCTAAGATGAATACTGAATTGAACCCTAGTTTTGATACTCCTAGTTTTGATACTCCTAGTTTTGATACTCCTAGTTTTGATAC
>JBBSFA010000921.1:0-1945 GCA_038239185.1 Elainellales cyanobacterium
GATGAAAGCAGCATTTTTGCCGCCCAAGCAACCCGCCAGCAGCACCGCCGCAATCTGGCAGCTTACCCCCAGCGAATAGGCAGGAACGCCGCCGCTGACCAGCCCCCAAGGACTGATGACGAATGCCTCTAGCAGCGTACCGCCAATCGTTAAAAGCAGTCCAATAATTGCCCACAGGAGCTGGGTGGGGATAGCCACGTTGACTTTAAGGGGGGGCGATGGGGCGGGTGTAGCGGCGCGAGATAAGGCAGGATGAGGCAGAAGGGGGTTAGGGTCTAGCCGATTTAGCGGTGTTCTCATCTCTAACTTCCCATCTCCGGCACTCCGATCGCCTGCCGGAAAATTATAGTCTGGCGTTGTCCGATCGATCGATGATTTTTGTATGTCGAAGCATTACGCGCCTAAGCCTTATGCACTCTAGTGAACGGCTGCCAGCGCTTCAGCCGCACGCCGAGGAATCTCATAGGTGAGAAAGTCTCGCGCCATCAGGGTATTCGGGAAAATAGCCTTGGCTTCAGCCAGCAGATCGTCTAGCACGATCGCATTTCCGGGCGCATAACGAGGGCTGAAGTGGGTCATGATTAGCTGCTTTGCCTGTGCGCCCAATGCAGTTTGCGCCGCCATCGTGGAAGTGGAGTGGAGGCGATCGTAGGCAAGTTGGGCATCCTGATGCGCGAAAGTCGCTTCGTGAACCAGCACATCGGCATCTTGGGCAAGCTCGACCGCGCTGTCGCAGTAAATGGTGTCAGTACAATACACAAACTTGCGTCCGCTCTGCGTTTCGCCGCACAGGTCTGCGCCATTGATCACCCGCCCATCAGCTAAGGTGACGACTTCGCCGCGTTTCAGCTTGCCGTACAGCGGCCCAGAAGGAATGCCCAAAGCGATCGCCCGCTCGACATCAAACCGACCTGGCTTGTCTTTTTCGGCAACTCGGTAGCCAAAGGCAGGAACGCGATGGGTCAACGGCGCACAGGTAACAGTGAACTCATCGTCTTCAAACAGCAGACCGGGCTGAACGGTATGCACTTTGACGGGATAGGAAAAATGAGTCTGGGAATAGCGACCCGCAGATCTGAGAAATTCATCCAGCTTGGGCGGCCCATAGATGTCAATCCGACTGGGATTGCCCGCCAGTCCGCAACTTGCCAGCAGCCCCATCAGCCCGTAGGTGTGATCGCCGTGCATGTGGGTGACGAAGATGCGCGTAATCTGGCTGCTCCGCACATCGCTTCGCAAAAGCTGGTGCTGCGTGCCTTCGCCACAGTCGAACAGCCAAACCTCCGATCGCTGTGGCAAGCGGAGGGCAATGCTGGAGACATTGCGCGATCGGGTGGGCACACCTGAACTGGTTCCGAGGAAAGTAATCTGCAAGGCTAATCTGGCGGCTTTTAAGGTAGCGGCTTTTAAGGTAATCAAGTCTATGGTGACACACGAATGAGCGCGGCGGCGGTCGGAAACAATACCTTGATTCGCTACGTCGCTTAGCTGAGAGCCTTCAGCAATTCAGCGGGCGATTCAGTCAAGTTTCGGTGAGGCGATCGATCGCTTTGAGGCAATTCTGGATCAAATTGTCTTAGTATTGTGCAGAGTTATATTTGCGAGACAGGATTAAGGTTTGGCTTGTTTAGCTTCAGTGTGAGGAGTTTACATTCATGACGGTTCAATCTGGCTCTGCTGGTCGCGGCAGTTTGCTTTGTGCGCTTCAGGCTCGACCTCTGATGCAGTTTATCCTCCGTCAAGGCAAAAAAGCCTGGTGGATGCCATTGATTTTGTGGGCTGTGATGCTTGCACCTGCCCAAGCTGAGCAGTTGTCGCTGCGGGTGGCGATCGAACAGGATCAGAGTCAAATCAAAATTGGCAGCTCCACAGATGCCACGCTGACGGACAGCAGCGGACAAGCGCTAGCCCCCATTCCGGCGATGAATGCCGTGATGACAGAGGC
>JBBSFA010000922.1:0-1941 GCA_038239185.1 Elainellales cyanobacterium
GACTCCAGGTTGTGAGCGATCACCTGTTCTAGCGGCACGCCTGTCCAGGCAGCAGGACGATTCTTCTGCCGCAGCCACAAATTTTCGGGCAGTGTAATAAATCGTGGCAAGGTATTAGGCACCTTTACCCTGGCAAAGTGTTCTACTTCAGTTTCGGCATCTTTGACCACGACGGCCAGATTTAGACTCAGGTTTGAAATGTAGGGAAACGGATGTCCGGGGTCTACTGCCAGCGGCGTTAGAACCGGAAAAATCTGTTCTTCAAAATAGTGCTGGAGATAAATCCGCTGTTCCTGATTTAGGTCTACATAGTCCAGTAGATGCACCCCATGCGCTGCCAATTGCGGACGGAGAGCCTGCTCAAAATGACGGTGTTGCTTGGCAATCATGGGGCGTAGTCGTTTGCTGATCGCATCAAGCTGCTCTTGGGGCGATCGCCCATCGGGTGAAAGCTTACTGACACGAGCCTCGACCTGCTGTTTTAGCGCTGCCACCCTGACCATAAAATATTCGTCAAGATTGCTGCTAAAGATCGCCATAAACTTTAGCCGCTCTAGCAGCAATGTCCGAGGATCAAAAGCTTCGTGCAAAACGCGATTGTTAAACTCTAGCCAGCTCAACTCTCGACTGAAGTAGTACTGCGGGTCACTGAGCTGAATTTCTGATGAGGGTTTCTTGAGTTTGGGCATGGTAGCTCAGGACAGGTGGCAGACGCACAGGGCTATAGAGCAACCATATTAAACCCATACTCAAAGACTGGGGGGACAATTGCCTCAAAGTTGCCCTGTTGAGCTTTACCTGAGACTCAAAACATAGGCTGTATTGAACACAAGCTGTTTCAAAACACCTCGTTCTCGATGCCTACCCACCATTCACCCAAATTCATCAAATCCTGTTGAATGTCGGCAAGTTCGCTCACATATTGGTCTGGTGTCAGCGTCTCTCGACGCTCTTGTAGTTTCATCAGCCGCAATTGTGCCAGCAGCCACGGCTTAGAGATACCGCCAGTTGCTTCAAGATACGCTGCCAGGTCTTTGCTATCCATCAATAAAATATGAGCTAATTAATAGGGCTAAATTACGGCTTAGTGTAGCAATTTCAGGCTCTCATGCCTCAATTTTGGGTGAACCGTAGAGGTAATGGTCGTGATTGATGGAAACCAGATCTGCGACTTCTTTTGCCTCGACTTTAGCCAATCAGAATGAGGACGCAAGCAGATCTCAACGCCTCAAGTTTTGTACCGCAAGGAAATCAATTCCCTTGCTTATAGCGGAAGTCCGTTCAAACGGACTGTAATCGATCGCCTCTTCAAACTTTCAGTCCATTTCAATGGACTTTTGCTGTGAGCCTGGAATTTTAATTCCAGGCAGATGAGGCGATCGATCGGGAAGTGTCATATACCCCTTCATCTAGCAGCTCTGGGAGGAATGTTGCAGAGCTGACGCTGCTGATCGATCACATTGGGGTTATGAAGAGTACCCGTGAAGATCTTTGTCAAACAGGGGTAAGATTTCACCTACAGAAAAATTTGAGCAATAGGGGTACTGAATTCTAGTAGCAGAGGCGAGGTGAGGGTGTCGCTTTCCAGGAGGGTCGTGACAAGCTGTAACTGAGCCTCTGTGCGACGATAGATTTCGAGGGTTTTCAGTTGCCAATTGACAATCCAATATTCCTGAACACCATACAGAGAGTAGAGCTTGAGTTTGACTTCTTTGTCTCGCTGTTCGTTGAGTGCTCCAGGCGAGAGAATTTCGACCATGAGTTCCGGGGCAACGATGAGGTGCCCTGCCTGATCAACGCCGCTGGCGAGGCGTTCTCGACTGATCCAAACGATATCGGGAATCACGGCATCGGTCGGAGTGAAAATGACTCCTGGTGTTTGGAATGCACTCCCGCGTTCGGTTTTCTCTGACCAGATTTCTAAGCGCATATGCAGTTTGC
>JBBSFA010000923.1:0-1939 GCA_038239185.1 Elainellales cyanobacterium
CGCATTAAACGACTTGCGCGCAAAACGATTTGTTTTTCTAAGTCAATTCTCATGCATGATGTAGTTATCGGACTGTTCATTAATCGATTTGAATTTGGGTTAAATATTTAAAGAAAAACAACAAGTCTAGAACATTACCGCTGCCTTGTCGGCATTGGCTGAACAAGCCTCAACGGTCGCTCCACTCTACAGCGATCCCTTCTTGAATCTCTCTGATCCTGTCTGGCAGTCCACTCGAACTGAAATTCCGCAGATTTTAGACCGACTTCTAACTCAGGGAATTTATCCAAGTTTATCGGAGATTCAGCTTAACCAGGCGATCGCTCTGCAAGTCAAAGCTTCAGTTCCGGTCGCCGCCCAACCGCTGGCGGTGCAACTGCTCTCTACGACCTTGTCACCTAATCTAGTTAAAGATCCAGAACAAACCAAGCTGATTGCAGAACAGGCGGCTCAGGCAATCGAGCCTACTCTTGTCACGATTCAGAAGGGAGAAGCGATCGTTCGTGCCGGGGAACCCATTACTCAGGCAGATTTTGTCCTGCTCGATCACTTCAACTTAAGTCAACGAAGCATCGACTGGATAGGGTTGATGGGCTTTAGTGGCTTGATTGGGCTAGCAATCAGTTTTTTTAGGCTGGTAGACCGCCGGACTAAGCTCAAGCTACGACAGCGAGATTATTTGCTTATTCTGTTACTGGCTCTCAGCGCGCCTGTGGTGGTCGCGGTGAGTCAATCATTCACCGGGTTGCCTGCAATTGGGCTATTGGTGGGCAGCTTTTATGGGTCAGCGATCGGGGTCACGGTCATGAGTTTATTGACGATCTTGCTGCCTATTGGCACAGAAGCGAGCTGGCGCTACTTAATTCCGAGCGCAGCAGGTGGGCTATTAGGGAGCCTACTTGCAGGACAATGGCGAGTTTTCAAGCGAGAAGCGCCCCGTACAAGAGAAGACCTAGCGAGTTTGGGCGTTTTGATGGGGTTGACTCAAGGCGTGGTCTATTTGATCGTTAATACCGCGATCGTGCCGCTCTGGTACACTGCTTTGGGTGGAGCCGCCCTCTCTGCACTCTCAGGCATCGTTTGGAGCATTGTGGCAATCGGAATTAGTCCTTATCTGGAGCGTCTGTTTGATTTAGTCACACCGATTCGGCTAGCAGAGTTGGCAAATCCCAACCGCCCTCTGCTCAAGCGTCTAGCTCATGAAGCCCCTGGAACCTTTCAACACACTCAGTTTGTCTCAACGCTGGCAGAAGCCGCCGCTCAATCGCTGGGCTGTAATGTTGAGCTAGTCAGGGCAGGAACTTTGCATCATGATATTGGCAAACTGCATGACCCCCTTGCCTTTATTGAAAATCAAATGGGCGGTTTTAACAAACATACAGCGATCGATGACCCTTGGAAAAGTGCTGAGATCATCAAAAAGCACGTAAGCGAAGGGCTTGTCATGGCACGTCAATATCAGCTTCCTAGTGCCATCCAGTCGTTCGTTCCAGAACACCAGGGCACGATTTTGATTGCCTATTTTCACCATCAAGCCCAACAGCGATCGGGTGAGGTCGTTCAGGAAGCAGCCTTTCGCTATGACGGTCCGATTCCGCAATCGCGAGAGACAGGAATTGTAATGCTTGCAGATGCTTGCGAAGCAGCGTTGCGCTCGTTGGGAGATGCAACTCCAGCAGAAGCGCTGGCAATGGTCAATAAAATTTTGAAAGCCCGCTGGCAAGATCAACAGTTGGTCGATTCGGGACTAACGCGGCAGGAACTTGCTCAAATTTCTCACATCTTTGTGCAGGTCTGGCAGCAGTTTCATCACAAACGGATTGCATATCCCAAGTAATTGCTTTGCTCTTGATTACTAGCGGCATCGAGAGGTAGCGTCAAGAGGTACGATCGCTTGAATTCTGTTTCAGCGAAATATGTGAGTTTCCATTACTAGACG
>JBBSFA010000924.1:0-1939 GCA_038239185.1 Elainellales cyanobacterium
ACTGGATTGCTTTTTTTGTATTCGGCTAAAATCTCCACCGCATTGAGCCGCTTGTCCTCTGAGGCATCCAGCGACCCACCCTCAAGTTCGTTGGTTGCCAGGATAAAGCGTCCTGCAATCCGCTGTTGCTCCTCAATGAACTCTGCGTCAGGGACTAGGGTGGCTTGGAGCTGATAGCTGTGCGCTGGCGGTTGGCTCGCTGGGTTGGGACGACCCCGTTTGCCATGATGGGCTTGTTCGCGGACACGGACTGAACTCAAGCGATGATAGCGCAAGTTCTGTTCAAACGGGTGGATGGCTTTGAGGGCATCCGCTTCAGAGGCAAAGGATTCTTTACAGAGCTTGCCCAGTTGCTGTTGCTGGTGTTGCGCTGCTTGCTGGACTCGTTTTTGTAACGCTTTGAGGTCTGCCTCTCTTCGCTCTGAAGCTGAACTTTGGGAAACGGATCTGTTGAATCAGGCATTAGAACAAGGCGAAATTAACACCGCTCAATTTAAAGCGATCGTTCAGTCGATCGTTCAAGAAGTGATGTTTGCTGTTGTGGGGCAAAAGTTTGTTTACTCGCAGTGGAATCCGGGCAAGCAAGTGCATCGGCAAACGATTTTGCTGTCGATCGCGCAGGTTATCCCAGAGGCGCAACTGCTGCGGCAACAGTGGAAAGACTCTGGACTGGGATTCATCCATGAGTTACTTGCCCAGTTTTCACCCGATTTGGCTCCGGTGCTGCGTCGTTCTTAAGCAGAAGCGATGTCTGCTTCTACTCAGGGACTGATTGGTTTGCTGCGAGGGCAGCTTACCTTCTGGGATATTGCTATGGAAATGCGGCGATCGCTTCCAGAAATTCTGCGAGCGCTGAGTCCACTGATTCGGCAGGGCGTATTAGAACTGCGCGAGATGGCCGATCTGCCTTCGCCTTGCCCGCCGATCGCCTATCCGAATCTCCCGGCGGCTATGCCCGTGAAGGGACGGGTCGGCTGTATTGATGAGAATCCGCTGACGATCCAAGCTCTGACTCAAATCTTGCGACCTCATGGCTATGAAGTGTTGGGGATTGCCAATCCGCTGCGAGAGTTGCCCAAACTGCTGGAGTCCCAACCCGATTTGATTTTGCTTGATCCGCTCCTGTCTCAGACAAACGGCTACGATTTCTGTGCGCTTTTGCGAAAATCCCCTGCTTTCTACGAAACCCCGATCGTGATTTTGACCCGGCAAGATGGGATTATCGATCGGATGCGGGCGAAGCTGGCAGGTGCAACTGAGTTTTTGGTGAAGCCAGTGGAGCCTGCTCAAGTTTTGCAATTGGTGCAGCGATACATCAAAACACCAACTGAAATAAATCGATCGGAGATGAACTATACCGATTGGCTCACGGCAGGTCAGCCCAAGATTTAGCCAATATCCTAATCTAAGTGCGTCCTAATCTAAGTGCGTCTGGCACAAGTGCCGGAAATGATCGCCGCGCTGTTCAAAGTTTTGATACTGGTCAAAGCTGGCGCAGGCAGGAGAGAACAGCACCACTTTTGCACCCAGATGTTCCCCTAGCGCTGCGGCTCTCGTCACGGCGCGATCGAGCGTTTCAACGATTTCAACGGGGGAGTATCCAATCTGCGCTAAGCGCTGGGCAAAGGCAGTGGCAGCATCGCCAATCAGCAGCACAGCAGCCGCTTGGGTTTGAATGGTGTTGAGCCAGCCCGTATCGTCTCCGGCTTTGGCTTCACCGCCCGCAATCAAGATCGCGGGGGCTTCAACGGACGATAAGCCGACTTGCGCCGCATCGTAGTTCGTAGCTTTGCTGTCGTTAATAAAGTCAATGCCGCGCCAAGTCCGAATCTGTTCTAAACGGTGAGGTACGCCAGGAAAACTGCTGACGGCTAGCGCGATCGCCTCTTTCTCAACGCCCGCCAACCGAGCCGCCAGCACTGCCATCAGCAAGTTCTGC
>JBBSFA010000925.1:0-1934 GCA_038239185.1 Elainellales cyanobacterium
CGAGCTTCAAAGAAGAAGTATCTCTTTGTCACATCAAGATGCAAAAATTCTGAGAAAGGTTATCCTATCGAAATCACAACCCGGCGTTCCACGTTTCTAACAGCATGGCTGGTATTTCACTTGGAGACCTTGTTAAACTTTTCAATGAAGCGTTTCCAATCCTTCCAGGATCTTCTCTTGATGAACCTGAGCAGGCTCTTCGGCAGTTCTATGCTGAAGAGATTGGCGTGATTCAAATGATTAGAGATCCACTACCATTGTGGGCACAAGGAGATATCCTAGAGCTGATTCCTTTCGTTGATTGGTCTGAGGAAGGAGAACCAGTTTTCTTTGAAGCTCCTGGAATGATCATAAACAGCACATGCGATTTGGATAGAAAGGAAAATATTGTGCTATGCCCTTGTTTCATGCTAAATGATTTGAAGCAATTAAGTGCTTACAAAGATATATCTAAGAATACTGTTTTTGACTTTCTTTTTCTTGGAAAATGTCTTAAGGGTGATGAATGGGTGGTTGATCTAAGTCATCCTATGACATTGCCTCGTCAGCGAATTGAAAAACGAATTGAAGAAAACAGTGTTTCCCGGAGGCATTCGTTAACTGATAAAGGTTGGTACCTATTTATCACTAAATTTGCTATTAAATATTTGCGCTCTGATGATTTTGAAACAATGAGTCAGAGGTAGAAATTCAGATTTTCCCAATTGCCCAAAAGGTTTGACACGGGCAAATTCAGCGGGACGATGCCACCTATGCGATTAAGCAAGAGCAGTTCAACTTTGAGCGGGTGATTCCAGTCCATCACTATCCGCTGCTGGTGCAGGTGTGCCAAACCAAGCGGATCGATCAGAATGAAGATGGACAGAAGATGCTGTTCAATACTTCTGTGCTGGAGTACAACGGCGATCGCCGCTGGAACTATATCAACCCCGTGGTGAAATACAGCGATGCCTACCGAGATGCCCTCCAATCCGCCATTCAGCCCAGAGCAACAGAAATTTCTGGCGCTGAATCAGGAGCAGTTTGAGCAGCTCGCCACGTTTGTCGATTTTGCTGCCGAAAAGCTGACGATCGCCTTCGTCTCGGTCAACTTTGAGAAAGACCGCGAGACGCTAATCGCCGCACTCCAGGGCGATCGCCGCTGTCAGGATGTGCAGTTCGAGCGGTTTCACCTCGCCGACCCTACTCTAAAGTTCCTGCGAGATGCGCTACTGCAAGAATTACCCCAACACCCCCGCCAGCCCGACAAAAAGCTGGTGCTGCTACTGACGGGCTTGGAGCAGTCGATCGGCATGGTGGGCAACTATCCGCCGCTGCTGCAAGATATGAACTATGTGCGGGATGGCTTCGTCCGATCGGTTTCTCACCCGATGCTGGTCTTCCTGCCAGATGGCGCACTCAGCCGCCTCGCCCGCTTCGCCCCTGACTTCTGGGCATGGCGGATGAGCGTCTTTCGCTTCCAGACTGCCCCAACGACGAGCGAAGAAGCGATCGCCCAAACGCTGAACTCCGGAAAGCTGCGGGAAAGCATGTACCTTGCTGAACGGAAAACATACATCGATCTGCTGCTACGGCTGCTGACCGACTACACCAGCGGTGCTTTGCCCAACACCCAGAAAAACCAAAAGACTCAAATCGACATTTGGGTCAAGCTAGGTATTTCCTACTTTAATTTGGGCGAAGTGCAGAAATCAGAAGAGGCACTCCAGCAGGCGTTGAAGCTAGCTCAGAGCGATCGCGCCTTTGACCAACTTAGATCAGACGCGCTTTACAACCTGGCAAAGTTAGAGGTGCTTCAGGGACAGGTTGACAGCGCGATTCAGCATTACCAGACCTGTTTAGAGCTTGACGAGCAGTTAGAGGATAAGCAAGGCAAGGCGGCGACGTTGCACCAGATGGCGATGATCTACAACAACCAGGGACAGGTAGACGAA
>JBBSFA010000926.1:0-1934 GCA_038239185.1 Elainellales cyanobacterium
ACGACCGCTCGTTTAGATTACAGTTTTGTAATTTATCTAATGCATTGCCAATGTTACAAAATATGAGGGTAGCCAACTCCTCTGTAAGTTTTTGCGGCATTGCTTAATCTGGTTATGAAATTTATGTTCAGCAGCTCGCAAATAGGTTTTTGGGGCGCTCTGCGCGCCCCAAAAACCTAAAACGCTGATTTTTCGCGCTCTGCGCGCGAAAAATCAGCGGTTTTGAAACATGGGGTTGAGGTTTGCGATCTACTGAGGCTAAGAGGAGCGATCGCTGTTTTGTGTAAGTAAAGTCATTGAACACTACGATCGTATTGTCTGTCAACTATAAAATGGGGCGAATTAGACTAAGAATTCGAGAACTTGCTTCCGAGAAGGGTTGGACGCTCAAAGATGTTTCTGAGCGTTCAAATATTGCTTATAGCACTGTGACAAATTACGCAAGCTCTCCCAGCCTCGCTACCGTGGACTATACTGCTCTGCAAAAACTGGCAAGAGTGTTTGATGTAGCGATCGAGGATCTGGTGGAGGTTTTGGAGGAGTAGGGGCGATCGGGGCTTGGGTTATTTTCCCTACCTGACCCAAGAAGACATCTTAGCTTGCTTGAGATCGCACCTAACTGACATCCAAGTATTAACTAACGGCAGAAGCAAAATTTTAGAACCGTAAAATGCCATGTCCAGAGCAGCGATTATCCAACCCGATCAGTCCTATACCTTTGCGGACTACTTTAAACTCAACTTTGCCCCGCAAGACATCCTGGCGTACTTCAACGTTTCTCTCCAGCGTCGCTCTTTAAACCTGCCTCACTATCCTGGACCCCTCGATCGCCTGATCGATCTCAAAGCCCGAATCTCAGAAAGCCTGCCCCGTCTCAGCCTCACCAGCGAAATGGCGCGGCGAGAGTTTTTGATTGCCCCTGTGTTGACAGATGTGTTGCATTACACCCAAGCCACCCTCAACGTCGAATATCCTGTTGCCGTCAGCAACCAGCTCAAAGGCTCTCTGGATTACCTGCTGCAAAATCACCAAACGTTTCTGGTGATTGAGGCTAAGAATGAAGACTTGGAACGAGGTTTTGTGCAATTGGCGATCGAACTGATTGCCCTCGATCAATGGATTGAGTCCAAGCAACCCATCCTACAAGGCGCAATTTCAACCGGAAATATTTGGCAGTTCGGGCAGTTCGATCGCCAGTCTCGCGCAGTCACCCAAGACGTTGATCTCTATCGGGTTCCGGCTGATCTGGACGAGCTGCTGCGGATTTTGGTCAAAATCCTAGAGCCTTAACTGTGACTCAGCACTTCTTCCAGCGCTTGCTTGAGCGTGGAATACTGGTAGGTAAACCCAGTCGCTTGGGTGCGTTTGGGTAGCACCTGCTGCCCTTCCAGCACGACTTTCGCGGCTTCGCCTAGCAAAGCCTCCAGCGCAAAATCGGGGACGGGTAGCCAAGATGGACGGCGGAGAAGCTGACCTAGCACCTGGCAAAACTCCGCCATCCGCACAGGCGTAGGAGCCGTCGCGTTATAAACCCCCTCGATCGCAGGCTGAGTCAATGCCGCCAAGATCAAATTCACCATATCTTCCCGATGAATCCAGGAAAACCACTGCCGACCCGTACCCAGTGGGCCACCCGCAAACAGGCGGAAGGGCGTGAGCATCTTGGCAACCACGCCGCCCATGCCTAACACAATCCCGGTTCGCAGAATTACCAGTCGCGTGCCGCTAGCTTTCACCTTCATGGCTTCGGCTTCCCAAGCTTGGCAAACCTGCGCCAAAAAATCTTCGCCTGCTGGACTGCTTTCGTCAAACGTCGCCGTTTCGCTAGTGCCGTAATAGCCGATCGCGGAAGAGTTAACCAGCACGGTCGGTTTCGGTTGATTAGAATGAGCGTGCGCTTGCGCGATCGCCTCCACAATCTTCTGAGTCCCGAT
>JBBSFA010000927.1:0-1929 GCA_038239185.1 Elainellales cyanobacterium
GATGTAAGTGTCCGCAGTCTGCCGATAGTCTGTATAGCAGATACAAAGGTTGCCAGTGTAAACTTCCCGACTGCTAGGCGTGTCCTGATATTGAGCATCAAACACAACGCGAGTATCAAAATTCTGATAGGCGCTGTAGTCTGCCAGTGCCTCCACAAGCTCTCGCCTCGATGCTTCTAGCCCATAGCGATCGCGAATCGCCTTCAAATTAAGCCAAGCCCCAACGATGTTGTAGCCATCGACCATTAAGAGCGCTTGGGGAGTTGAGGCAGACATAAGCTATGGCATCTCGTGAAGTTCGCAATTTCTTTTTACATTTCTTTTATGATGCCCTAACTTCCCGCAGCCTGTGAAGTTCTAAGCTAACGAGTTTTGTTATTCTCTTATAACATTTAAGCCGCTGCCTGAGTTTGCATTAATCGCTGCTTTAAACGCGCCGGATCGCCCTGATCGACTACCCGACCTGCTTCTAGCAAAAAGGCTCCATCGCAGTAATCCAGTTCTTCTAAGCGGTGAGTCACCCAAAGCGCGGTCAAGCCATGCGTTTTTACCAAACGCTGCACCTGAGCCACCAGATCGAGTTGGCTATCTGGATCGAGCAAAGCGGTCGGCTCGTCCAGCAGCAATACCTCGCAGTGACGGGCGATCGCCCCCGCAATTGCGATTCTCTGCTTCTGTCCCCCGCTGAGCGCGTAGATCGGGCGACGCTGCAAATGCCAAAGATTGACGATCGCTAGAGCTTCCTCAACGCGCCGTCTCACTTCTAGGACGGACAGTTGTTCTTCGACTAGCCCAAAAGCCACATCGGCTCCCACCGTTGGCATCACCAGTTGGTGATCAGGATTCTGAAAGACAAAGCCCACTGGCGGCTGCACTGTGATCTTGCCAGACTGAGGCTGCAACAGCTCAGTCAGCAATTTTAGCAAGGTAGATTTGCCGCTGCCGTTGGTTCCCAGCAGCATCCAAAACTGACCTTTGGGCACTTGAAGCGAGCAGGATTGCAGAATGGGTGAATCGGTTGACCAAGAAAAGCTGACATCTTCCACAGCGATCGCAGGTTGATTCATCTCATTCGTTTCCTTTATAAGTAAGTCAGATTTTACCGAAAGATTTTGCCCAGGAGAACAGTTTCGATCGCCCTTTTCAGGCAAAGTCTCCCTGGGCAAAAATCGAAAGCGCTCTATGCGCCGCCCCCCGTTAAGGAGAAAAATCCGGGCGGTCTGCCTGAAGCCGTAGCGGAGCCAGTCTTCTCAGCCATTTGGGCTGCCGAAATTTCGCTGGTTAAAACGGCGATCGTTTTGCCAACCTGCTGCTCACAGGTCAACTCTAGAGTAGTTGGACTCCCCGACTGCATCGCCGCTAGTACCTGCTGATAGACGGCTTTGGCATCTTCTTCTGATTTGCGCTGCACCGATAGGGTGACTGGCGTATTCTTCAAAGTCACATCAATGATGAACATGGAAATTTTTACTGCTCAACGCATTATGAGTATTCACTCTCTAGTATCCCAAATCTCTAGAGCGATCGGCTGGGTCTGACTCAAGCATCTGAACCTAAGGCGCGATCGCTGCTTCTAGCGCATCCTTTTTTTTCTATTTTTAAGAAAAGCTACATATTTCTCAGACTTCTCAGGTGAAAAATCCTAAAATGTCCTTCTATAATGAGTAGAGAGTAAAGAAACATTAATTCAGGCTCATATTTCGTTACATTCTTCGGTACAGTTGCCCTAGGCACTTTCTGAATCAGTGCCCAAGCACTTTGCTGAACCAATGCGAAGTATGAACCGTTTCACTCCTGTCTTTTTAAACCTTTGGAGATTTTAGCGTTATGACCATAGCAATGGGACGAGCGCAAGCCGATCGAGGATGGTTTGACATCCTCGACGACTGGCTCAAGCGCGATCGATTCGTCTTCGTCGGCTGGTCTGGA
>JBBSFA010000928.1:0-1927 GCA_038239185.1 Elainellales cyanobacterium
ACTCCGCCCGCCTGCGGGAGATTTGCCAGTTGCTCAGCCGCGATGTGATGCGGGAAGGCGTGACGGTAGGAGTGAGTTTGTCGGGTGCAATGACTCCGGCAGGCTTTGGTGTCTCAGTGCTGTCCCCGCTGATTCGCAATGGTTTCATTGATTGGATCATTAGCACTGGTGCAAATCTGTACCATGATCTGCACTATGGCTTGGGATTGGACTTGTATTCCAGCCATCCTTTTGTGGATGACATCAAGCTACGCCAAGAAGGTCGGATTCGCATCTATGATATTGTATTCGGCTACGATGTCTTGCTGGAAACCGATGCGTTCATTCGCGAGTTGCTCAGAGCAGAACCGTTTCAGAAGCGAATGGGAACCGCAGAATTTCACCATCTGTTGGGCAAATACATCTACGCCGTTGAGCAACAGCTAGGCGTTAAACATTCCTGCTTGCTTTCGACTGCCTATGAGTGCGGCGTTCCGATCTACACCTCTTCTCCGGGCGATAGCTCGATTGGCATGAACGTGGCAGCCTTGGCGTTAGAAGGCTCTAAGCTGATGATTGATCCGTCGCTGGATGTGAACGAAACGGCCGCGATCGCCTACGCAGCAAGAGATTCGGACGACCCCAACCAAGAAGGCAAAAGCGCCGCATTGATCATCGGCGGCGGTAGCCCCAAAAACTTCTTGCTGCAAACCCAGCCCCAAATCCACGAAGTCTTGGGCTTAGAAGAGCGCGGGCACGATTACTTCATTCAAATCACCGATGCTCGCCCCGACACAGGCGGCTTATCTGGCGCAACTCCCTCGGAAGCCGTAAGCTGGGGCAAAGTTGACCCCGAAGAACTACCCAACACGATCGTTTGCTATACCGACAGCACGATCGCGCTGCCCATCCTGACGGCTTACGTGATTAACCAGTGTCCGCCGCGCCCGTTGAAGCGACTGTACGATCGCCGCGAAGATTTACTAGAGCGGCTGCGGTTGGACTATCTGGCAGCAAAAGCTGACCTACCAGAGCAGTCCACCGTAGCAGTCGCTAAAACGCTCACGCAACTGGAGCCAGAAGCACGGAAGTCGATCGCCACTTACCCCTGCGGCACACCAATCCGCTAGGCTCACAAAAAGCGGGTTCAAAAAGATCCCCGGCTTCTTCGAGAAGCCGGGGATCTTAGGTATCGGCAGGCTTTCACGCCCACCCACTGACCTAACAAATCAGCAGTCCAACTCTATTCCACCGCTTGGGGCAACAGCTCTTGCTTTTCACCCTGGCGAACTTGGACTTGCCCCTCTTCGTTGATATCAACGATCGCAGTGTCCCCGTCCTTGACTCGACCCGACAGAATCTCTTCTGCCAACGAGTCTTCTAAGAGGCGCATGATTGCGCGACGCAGCGGACGAGCACCGTAGCTGGGGTTGTAGCCTTCCTCAATCAGGCGTTCCATGAAACGCGGCGTGACTTCTAGCGAAATCCCTTGCTCTTGGAGGCGACCAAAAAGTTCCTTCAGCAGGATATTGGCGATTTCCTTGATCTCTTGCTTCTGCAACTGACGGAAGACAATAATCTCATCGAGGCGGTTGAGGAATTCTGGGCGGAAGTACTGCTTCAGCTCCTCATTGACCAGCGATCGAATCCGATTGTAGTTCGCCTCATCAGCGCTGTCGGACGTAAAGTCGAAGCCCAGACCGCCGCCGCCTTTCTCAATCACCTTTGATCCAATGTTGGAGGTCATGATCAGCAGCGTGTTCTTGAAGTCCACTGTGCGACCCTTGGCATCGGTCAGGCGACCATCTTCCAAGATTTGCAGCAACATGTTGAACACATCGGGGTGCGCTTTCTCAATTTCATCGAACAGCACGACGGTATAGGGACGACGACGAACCGCTTCCGTAAGCTGACCGCCTTCGTTGTAACCGACGTAGCCCGGAGGTGA
>JBBSFA010000929.1:0-1915 GCA_038239185.1 Elainellales cyanobacterium
ATCGGCGCTTCTATCTGCAAAACACACCGGGTGATCATTGTGGAAGAATGTATGCGATCGGGCGGCATTGGCGCAGAGCTATCGGCTTCAATCAGCGATCGCCTGTTTGATGAACTGGATGCGCCTGTCTTACGCCTTGCCTCGCAGGACATCCCAACGCCCTACAATGGCGCTTTAGAAAATCTGACGATCGTGCAGCCTCAACAGATTGTCGAGGCGGTGCAAAAGATGGTAGCACTGCGAGTTTAACTCGATGCAGCCCTTTCAGCCGCGCATTTCGAGGCTGAAAGGGCTGAACTGGTGGCGAGTTTAGGGATTCGATCCAGATCTTGTGTAACCGCAAATAATGCTGGGAACACTAGAGCGGAGAACTTTAATCCAAAACTTTGTTACCAGAGTCATCCCCAAGTCTCATGACAAGCAAATCTACCAACATTACTTATCGACCCACGCGCATCCTCAGCGTTGCCAGTTCTACCACTCTACTGAAGTGGATCGATCGCAACCTTGAGCAAGGGAACAAATCCTTACTCATTGACTTTAGCGGAGTCATGTTTATGGACAGTATGGGCTTAGGCACGCTGATCACCGCTCACAAAGTCATCCAAAAAGCAGGAGGCAAGCTGGCGCTGTGCGGGCTGTGGGGACAGGCTCGAATGGTATTCGAGATGTCCAATATGGACGAGCTATTTGAGGTTTATGAGACTCCACAGGAGTTTGAACAAGCTCTCCTCTGAAGTTTAGCTAGCCCTCAAGTCTAGCCATTCAATCCAGCCAAAAGGCAAAGGGGCGAATCAATCGCCCTTTCTATTGTCCGTACCGTCACCTGCTTGCAGCATCCGATGTCTGTTGCCCGGAGCCAATCTTCGAGCGCTCTGTTGCGACTGCCTTCAGTTTGCTGTAAAAGTCAGAAGATTCAGCGGTAGGAACAAATTGCTGAATTTGCTCGACAGGCGATCGATTGGCTACCAACGCCAATTCTTTCATCTTGATAATTGTTTCGGACTGAAAGAGCGCCAGAGGCTTGAAGGCTTGAATCGGCAGCTCTCGGGCGCCATCCGCAGCCAGCTCATCTGATAGATTGTCTTCTGACACATCCGCTGAAGTCGCAGCCGTTTCAAAATTTCGCAGCTTCAAAAAAGCGATCGACTCTTCTGAAGAGAGCAGACGCAAAGATTGAATGAGTTCTTCTGCTAATTCGGCATCGGGTTCCGAAAGCGGAGCAGCAGTCGGTAGTGGGTTGCTAGGCAATGGATCGCTAGGCAATGGATCGCTAGGCAAGGGATCGCTAGGCAATGATGAGTTGTTGGGCAGCGGATCAACCGGCGACAACGCCTCACTAGGCGATTCAATAGGCAACTCACTAGCCAACGGAATGTTGCGCGCCTGATCGCTCAATGGGGGAGCAGGCGATCGGCTCACAGATGCCGCATCAACCGCCAGCTTTGATTTTTCAGCGTTGCGAGGCGGCACTTGGGCGATCGGCAGATTTGTCCGCGTTGGAGACTGCATCGGCAAATGGCGCGAGAACCGTCCTCGAATGATTCGTTCAAATTCGTGGTTAAAGTGATAGAGCGGATATCCTCGGCGTTGCCACAGCACCAAAATTTGTTCGATCGATCGCGCTTTATAGCGCCCTTGATAGAGCGCTTCCAATAAGGCAAACTGCACCCAGTAGGCGGGGTAGCGGGAAAGCCAATAGCTAACAAGCTGCTTCGCAGTTGATCCGTTGAGATCGAAGCTGAAGCGCGTCAGCAAGTTTACAAGGTCGATCGCTGCATCCTTGACCGATTCTTTCATGATTTAGACAGGGTAGAGAAGATGAAAAACCAGGATGCACTCTCTGAATTGCAGAAAAGTTGAACTCTAGCGATGGAAAAATCAAAAAGGGAGGATGTAGATGGGCTGCACTCAG
>JBBSFA010000930.1:0-1902 GCA_038239185.1 Elainellales cyanobacterium
ACTCCTCCCACGGGATACCAGCAGAAAACATTGACCACCCAAGAGTTGAGCAAGCCTGACTTCAATTTCAACAGCGACTCGGACTACTCAGAGTTTCTGGCAGCTTATAAAGCCGTAGAGCCAAAGCTAGAACCCTCGCTGCTCTCTAGAAAAGGGGTTGAAGCGCTGCGGGTGACTCCTGGCACTTCCTTTTTGGGACTGATTCAGCAGGCGCGCACAGAACTCGCCCCCGATAAAGCCAATCTGCTGGTAGGAGATGCAGCCGCCAATACTGCCGATGGCGCAGGCGGCAATGACACGATCGTTGGCAATGGCGGCGACGATGTCCTGCACGGCGGCGTGGGTCGCGATCGAATTGACGGCAATGCCGGAAAAGATTCTCTGTTTGGCGATGCAGGCAGAGATATCTTAACGGGCGGCAGCGGCAACGACATTCTGACAGGCGGCGACAACAATGATACACTGATCGGCGTTGATGTCAGCGATCGCCGTCCTGGACGCAGTGAGATTGACACCTTCACGGGCGGCAAGGGTCGCGATTTGTTTGAGCTGGGCAACAAAAAGACGGCTTTCTATGACGATGGACGGCGATCGACACCGGGCAATAGCGACTACGGGCTGATTACCGACCTGAATCGCGGCGAAGGAGACAAGATCCAGCTATCCGGCAAACTGACCGACTATATCCTGAAGGGAACCTCCAGTGGCTTGCCCAAAGGCATTGGGATTTTCTTAAATACTGCTGGAGCGGATGAGCTGATTGGCATCGCAGGAGGCATCTCAAAGGTCGGAGTTGTGAAAGATGTGCTCAAGTTTGTCTAATCTCTGCTCTATCTAGCCTGCCGCGATCGCCTCTGCCAGTTTTCTGCTTCTCCCCGCCAAAATGCCAATGGATCTGGGGTAGAACGATACTCAGGATGCGATCGCAGGCAGTCTTGGCTGTCCGATCGCCCGATTGGCGGCGCAATGCCCAATCCCAGGCAGAGATGCGTCAGCGATCGGGCAAAGGTTTCATGATGCCCCGGAGAACCTGCATGGGCATGAGCATATTCATGGCTGACCAGAGCCAGCCACTCTGCTGCGGCTAATCGTCCGGCATCAATCAGGAGAGTGATTGGCTCAGTTTGCAGATTGCACAAGCCGTCTAGCCCAAAGGATTGAGCCAGCGGAGCCGCGAAAATCTGAATTTGAGGTTGCTCCCAGGGGTGAAAGCACTCATGGCAAGCCTGAAGGCAGGCAATCAGATCGGCATTGACGGCGCTGATATGATTGCCAATCCAGGTGCAGATGGGAATCCGCAGCTTGAGATCATGCACCAGATCGATCATCTCTGGGGCTGGAGCGAGGCTGCGAACGGCATACAGATAATCCAACCCCTGCGTAAAGGGGTCAGAGCTAGTCGTGATTTGCAGTTTACCAGCCAAAGAAAGAAAAGGTTTGGGTAGATTCACTGGCGGTTTCAGGTGATGCCTCTGGTGCAGCGCTGTCTTCAACCCGGAATTCGGTACAGAAGGTCGTCGTGCTAAATCCGCCAAACCGTTTCACCGTGCTAGTCCGTAGTCGCAGACTGGGGTCGGCAAACCAAAATCGCTCGGTCGAACTCATAGAGTCATATTCAGTGGTGAGCACCAGTCCGCCATCTTCGTCCATGTGATATTGACCGATCACTGGCACAATTTCAGCGTAACCGCGCTCCCGCAGCAGTTGACCTTGCTTAGGCTGATCCTGATCTGGAATCAGGACGAATACGGTAGAACCTTCATGGTTGTCTTCTTCCCGATCCCATCCCATCGAGCCTTTCCAGGAGACAAACGCCCCCCCGATCGCCAGACTGGGATCGGCGCTGTGCAACTGGCAGATTTCTAGCACTTGGGGGTGATCGGGCGTGAGCGCTTCGATTTG
>JBBSFA010000931.1:0-1898 GCA_038239185.1 Elainellales cyanobacterium
ATCAGGATTTGGTGTAAAGTCGATCGATCGATTCCATCGAATCCAACGGTCTGTAGAATCGATCGTGCCTGCAAAGGCTTGGAATTGCGCGAACTGGAGCAGCTCTAAAGGATTCAAATCCTGCAAAGTTTGACCGGACGGCAGACTAGCTTGATTTAGCGGAATCCGAATGTCTATAAAGTAGGTTTTAGCCTGGAGCCAAAACACTGTGGCATCTTCATAGGGTAAGGAGTTGCCGATTTGAATCGATTCTCGTTTCCAGAGTCCAAGATAATTTGACATAAGTTTTAGCGTTAGAACGACCAGATAGCAACGTTTTGAGGGCAACAGGCTGATACGATCGCCAAAATGTGATGTGTTTATACATTGCTGCGATCCCAAACTCAGTTTAATATCTGTTCTAAGGGTATTTCACCAACGCCGTAAGGAGTTCCAAGCTATGAGTCATCTTCACCCCACCGTTTCGCGCCGTCGGGTGCTTTGGTTAGCAGGGGGTTTGGCAGGAGGGTTGGCACTTCATGGCTGCACCCGCTCCGCCGATTCTTCTGCTTCATCGCCCTCGGCTACTGGTCAACCCCTAAATTCAGGGGTCAATCCCTGGCCAGGGTATTCAGGTCACTATGTGGCTGTGAAAAAAGGGCTGTTTCAACAAGAGGGCGTAAACGTCCAGGAGACATTCTTCCCGAGCGCTAGCGATGGCATTACCGGGTTTCTGGCAAAAAAGGTAGACATCGCTTGGATGACATCTGGGGATGCGATCGAGATGATTAACAAAGATCCTTCCATCCGCATGATCTATGTGGTGGATTATTCCAATGGCTCAGATGGCATCATTGGGCGTGGGATCAACAGCCCTCAAGATCTCAAGGGCAAGACGATCGGGCGAGAAAATTTGCTGTTTGAGAACGTTTTGCTACGCGCCTATTTAAAGCAGGGCGGACTGACTGAGGCAGATGTCATCCTCAAGGATATGACCGCAGGGGACGCAGCAACTGCTTTTGCGGCAAAGCGAGTCGATGCTGCTGTGTCCTATGAGCCTTGGCTGTCAAAAGCGGCTCAGCAGGGCGGCGGGAAAGTGATCTTTAGCACCAAAGACACGAATCTCATCGCGGATGTAATTGCCACCCGTCAAGAGGTAATTGAAACTCGCAAGGCGGATCTGCAAGCTTATCTGCGGGCGGTTGACAAAGCGGTGAAGCTAGTCAACGCAGGCGATCCGGAAGCCATTCAGATCACAGCCGCAAAGCTTGGCATTTCTGCCGACGAAGCCAAAACTCAAATTGCAGGTGTGAAAATTTTTGATTTAGCAGAAAACAAATCGCTTGGCTTCAATGCCAGCAATCCTAAAAATGTGCTGAAGAATTTTGAGCTGAACGTTAAAGCGGCTCATGATACTAAGCTCATTCCCAAACTGCTAGAAACCAAAGTGCTGTATGACGATTCGATCGTTAAATCGCTGTAGGGCAATTTATTAGGATCGATCGCAAAGACGAGAAAGCGGGGTTCGCATATTGTGCAAGCCACGCTTTCTAAATTGATCCAGCCAGTACTTGCCTCAGTAATCGACATGCTAAATCTATTTCATCCGCTGTTCAGCGGCGTAAGCAAGATACTTGACGCTTTCGCTTCGATCGATCCAAATCTGCGTGCGCCGATCGCAATTTGTTTGGGGGCGATGCCTGGAGCACTCAGCCGCTATTATCTGACTCAGCTTTGCGCTCAGTGGTTTGGCACTAGCTTTCCTTACGGCACGTTCCTGATCAACCTTTCTGGGGCGCTAGTGATGGGCTTTTTTGTGACGCTAACTCTAGAGCGAACTATCGTATCTCCTGACTTACGTTTGCTAGTGGCAGTAGGGTTTCTGGGATCATATACTACGTTTTCTACGTATGCGTTAG
>JBBSFA010000932.1:0-1896 GCA_038239185.1 Elainellales cyanobacterium
AATGCCCAGCCCCGTCAGTTGTGCGATCGCGCCTATTTACCTGCTGCCGATCTGGCGGCAAAGCTGCGATCGACTCAGACCCCCCTATTTGCCGTGGAGTCGCGGCGATCGCTAGCAGAATTCGATATTCTGGGCTTCAGCCTCAGCTACGAACTAGGAGCCACCAACATTCTAGAAATGCTGGATTTGGCAGGGATTCCCCTGACTTGGCGTGAGCGAAATGTGCCGCAGGGCAGCTATCCGCTAATTTTTGCAGGCGGACAAACGGCGACCTCCAATCCTGAACCTTACGCAGAGTTTTTAGACTTCGTGGCATTAGGCGACGGCGAAGAACTGCTGCCTGAAATTGGGCTAGTTCTAGAAGAAGGCAAAGCCGCAGGGTTGAGCCGCGAGGCGTTGCTGCTCGATCTAGCGCAAATTCCAGGGGTCTATGTGCCGCAGTTCTATGATGCAGCCGCAGATGGCTCGGTGCATCCCAATCGCCCCGATGTACCAGAGCGAATTTTGCGGCGGGTCGCAACTCCTTTGCCTGCCTATTCGATCGGCTTAGTGCCTTATATTGAAACCGTTCACGATCGCCTCGTGATCGAAATTCGCCGGGGCTGCACACGCGGCTGTCGGTTCTGCCAGCCTGGAATGCTGACTCGTCCAGCGCGAGATGTCGAGCCTGCCCAAGTGATTGATACGATCGCCAACGGCATGAGGGCAACCGGATACAACGAATTTTCGCTGCTGTCGCTAAGCTGCTCAGATTACCTAGCCTTGCCAGCAGTCGGGCTTGAAATTAAAAACCGTCTAAAGGATGAAAACATCACCCTATCTTTGCCGAGCCAACGGGTCGATCGCTTCGATGAAGACATTTCCAACATCCTGGGGGGAACCCGTCAATCTGGACTGACTTTTGCTCCAGAAGCCGGAACCCAACGGATGCGCGACATTATTAACAAGGGGTTGACCAACGAAGAACTGCTGCGTGGGGTCAAAACCGCCTATGAGCAAGGCTGGGACAAGATCAAGCTCTACTTTATGATCGGGCTACCAGGCGAAACCGATGCGGATATTCTGGGTATTGCCGAGACGGTACGCTGGCTGCAACGGGAGTGCCGTGGCAAGCGCTGGCTCAACTTTAACCTGACGATTTCCAATTTCACGCCAAAGCCCCATACCCCGTTTCAGTGGCACTCTGTTTCAACCACAGAATTTAAGCGCAAGCAATCGCTGCTGCGCTACGAGCTGAAAACGATTCGGGGGCTGAAAACCAACTTCACCGATGTGCGGATTTCGGCAATGGAGGATTTTGTGGGGCGGGGCGATCGCCGTCTGTCCGGTGTAGTTCGTCGTGCCTGGGAGCTAGGAGCCGGAATGGATGCCTGGTGGGAAAGCCTCGATCGCGCTTTTGCCGCCTGGACACAGGCAATCGATGAATCCGAGCTGACCTGGAAATATCGACAGGTGGAAAACGGCGAGTGGAACGTGATGTCGGCAGAGCAGGCGCTCGGTCTGGATGCGCCGCTGCCGTGGGATCATCTCGACACCGGAATTGACAAAGCATGGCTGAAAGCCGACTTGCAAAGAGCGCTAGAAGCGGCAACGGTTCCAGACTGCTCCTTCGAGGGCTGTTCCCACTGCGGTGTCTGTGGAGCCGATTTTGGACACAATGTCATCGTGCCACCGCAGCCGATTCCGCCGTTTGCCGGACAGTTCGTCCCGAATCAAACCCGCGCCCAACGAATGCGCGTTTGGTTGGGTAAGCTAGGCGATCTGGCACTGATCAGTCACCTGGATTTACTGCGGCTGTTCGATCGCGCCATCCGTCGCGCTGCTTTACCGATCGCCTTTACTGGAGGCTTCCATCCCAGTCCTCGGATCGCGCCAGCGAGTGCCCTGCCGTTGGGC
>JBBSFA010000933.1:0-1896 GCA_038239185.1 Elainellales cyanobacterium
ATCAAAAACGTAGTGGTGGGCGGACGCTAATCCCGCTACCGGATCGCGTTACGCTCCCAAAAAACGCCTTCAGCATAGCCTTGAATTGTCCGATCGCTTGCTGCCATCGCCAGCCGTTTTTCGGCAAGGCAGCAATACAGCGGGTCAAGTTCCACGCCGACATAGAGGCGATCGGTTTTTTGGGCTACCACTGAAGTAGTGCCTGCGCCCAAAAAAGGATCAAACACCACATCGCCCGGATTAGAGCTGGCTAAAATCAGCTTTGCCAATAGCTTTTCTGGCTTTTGGGTCGGGTGATCGGTATTTTCAGGCATCGACCAAAACGGAATCGTAATATCTGTCCAAAGATTAGAGGGATGGGTGAGGCGATAGTTTCCGTCAAGGGTTTTTTGCCAGTCTTTTGGATCGCCATTGCGATCGGTATAAGGAGCAATCACGCGCCGCTTCAGCTTCACCGCATCCAGGTTAAAGCTGTAGCGATCGCTGACCGTACAAAACCAGATATTCTCAGCGCAGTTTTTCCAGTTTGCCTTCGCGCCTCTGCCCTTCTCGCGTTCCCAGGTGATGCAGTTGCGAACAATCAAATACTTTTCTGCTACTAGATGAATTGCCGCCGCCGATCGCCAGTCCCCACAGATGTAAACCGAAGCGGTGGGCTTTAGCACTTTCAGCAGGCTGGGCAACCAGGACTCCAGCCAAATTTGGTATTCCGAGAGAGATCGCCCTTGGAAGCTTTCCGATCCAAAAGACTTGGTTAAGTTATAGGGCGGGTCGATGAACAGGAGATCGACGAAGCCAGCGGGTAACCAGTCGAGGATTTCAAATAAATCCTGGTTGATTGTTTGGTTGTGGAGTGCAGGAGCGGCGATCGCCCCGGTGAGCTTCAGGAGCTTTTGGGAGTAGGTCTGCAATTCGGCGGCAGATAGGGTCAAGGTTCGGTTGCGGGGCGCTCTGATTTTTTCGTCGCTCATTACACGCTGACAGTTCTACAGGAGAGGAATCCATCATAAAAGCTAAAAGCGATGTCGGCTATGCCGACATCGCTGACTCATCTCTAGTATGAGTGACGCTTTGTAAATAGCGGGGGCGCTATTGGGAAACTAGTTGGGAGCGGGCACTTCCTTCACAGTCCAGCCTTGCGATTCCAGGATGGCGATTTGCTGATTGCGCTCGTTCACTAGCTGATTGACGGCTTCCATCGTGAGCGGGAACTGATTGTTCAAGTCACTCTTGGCAACGTGATAAGCGTAGGTGACTGTTCCCAGCGGGCGCAGTTGCTTCGTCTGCGTTTTGCCGTTGACGGTCATGCTGACGTTGTAGAAGGGAGGCAGTTGGGCAAAGTCGCGGCGTTCAACTTGCTTGCCAGTCGAATCGTAGCGGAATGCCGAGAGGTTGGTGAGCTGTGCCGTTTTGTCTTGGCTGCTCTCAACGGTGATAAACAGGTTAGGCTTAGCCGAGTCCGTCACAGAAGCATCATAGGTGGTGGACAGGTAGACATTGTTGCCGCCTTCCTGACGAGCCACCAACCAGCCTTCATAATCCAACTCGCGGGTGTAGCCTTCGCCCTGCCACATGCCGTGCCAAGCATATTGATTAGGAGCAATTTCGTGCTTCAGCAAATCATTAGATTGCAGTTCGGTCACGTAGGGTTGGCGAGTGCCATCCAGCGAATCGACCGAGAAGACATCGTTGTCGGCGCTCGCTGTAGTGCTGCTTGCTTCAGCGCTAGCCGTGATGGCTTGGGGAGCCTGATAGACCGTTGCCCCTGATGCTGTCGTCACCGCTTTCCAGCCTGCCGGAGGAGCGATCGTCTCTTGCTTTTTGGTCTCAGTCAGCGGCAGAGCGATCGAGGTGGTACGGGCTAAAGCGCCTTCCAATTCTTGGACGGGCTGAGGC
>JBBSFA010000934.1:0-1893 GCA_038239185.1 Elainellales cyanobacterium
CCTTCACTAGTCTAGCTACGCTATCTGGCTCCACTAGCCAGCCTGTCTCACCAGCGGTGACAATCTCGGCAGGGCCACCCCGCCGATAGGCAATCACAGGCACTCCGCAGGCAAGCGCTTCGATCGCCACATTGCCAAACGCTTCGATCCATTTGGGAGTCATCAGTAAAGCTTGACATTGCCCCAACCCTGCCTGGAGCTGCACGGTAGACAAAAAACCCTCGTAGCTAAATTCGGCTCCGGCATAAGCCTGACAAACGCGCTGCCAGTAGGCTGGATCAGGCATCGCTCCCCAGATTTTCAGCGGTAGCTTTGCCTGTTGAGCCGCCGCGATCGCATCTTCAATTCCTTTCTCTGGGGCAATCCGCCCGACCCAACCCAAATATTGCTGCGGCTGCGGTTGAAACTGGTAAAGCGAGAGATCGAAGCCGTTGCCCAAACAAACGCAGCGATCGCCAAAGTCAAACGTCGCGGCTTGGGCGTGGCTATGGACGGCGATCGTGCCGGGAAACCGATCGATCGTTTGTTCAATCACCTGATCCATCGCATCGGTTAGCGATCCCATGCTGACTAGGTGAGCGACTGGGCGATCGAAAAAAGGAGTCAGGTAAAAAGGCAACCAATCGTAGGCAAAATTCAGCAGCAAATCGTAGTCTTGCTGCCACTGCCGCGCCGTTTCCCAAAGGTTCGCCAGCACTGCATCCGAAGGCAATGTAATCGGGGCATCGCGTCCCTGCACTTGGGTAGTGAGCTGGAGGTTGCCCGCGATCGCCGCGATCGGCAAGCCTGCTAAGTCCGATTGAGCGGGAGCCAAAATCTTGAGGCTGTGCCCGCGATCGAGCATCGCCTGAGCTATATTTTGCAGCGTCAGCTCCACACCGCCGCCCAGACCCGATCCCAGCGCTCCGACTGGCGTGGAAAGGAATAATAGTCTTAGAGAGGTTGAAGCAGTCATAGCGGGCTAACTTGCCGGACTGGCACTTGGCGATCGCCCAAATACTGCTTGATTTCCGCTACCGTGAGCTGTCCATAGTGCAGTAGAGAAGCCAGCAAAGCTGCTTCCGCTCTACCCTCGGTTAGAGCAGCGTGGATGTGTTCACAAGTGCCCGCGCCGCCAGAAGCAATTACCGGAATTTGCACCTGCTCCGCGATCGTCCGAGTCAGCTCTAAGTCATAGCCCGCCTGAGTTCCGTCTGCATCCATGCTGGTAATCAGCAATTCTCCTGCGCCCCGCTGCGCCACTTCTTTCGCCCAAGCGATCGCGTCCAGTCCCGTATTCTCGCGTCCGCCCCGCACAAACACATCCCAGCCCGGATTGTTCGGATCGGTGCGGTGACGGGCATCGATCGCAATCACAATACACTGATTGCCAAAGCGATCGCTAGCGCGGTTGATAAAGTCTGGATCGCGCACGGCAGCCGAGTTGAGGCTAATTTTGTCGGCTCCAGCTCTCAGCAATTGCTTAATCGTTTCCACAGACTGAATGCCGCCGCCCACCGTCAGCGGAATAAACACCTGCTCTGCGGTGCGATACACCACGTCGTAGATAATATCCCGGTCTTCATGCGTAGCGGTAATATCCAAAAACACCAGCTCATCCGCGCCCGCTTCGTTATATGCCTGCGCCAGTTCCACCGGATCGCCTGCATCTCGCAGATCGACAAAATTGATACCTTTAACTACACGCCCTGCTTTGACATCCAAACAGGGCAAAATACGCTTGGCGAGCATGGGTTTTCTCCAGTTTTCTGACTCATCGCAAAACTTGCCGATCAACCCTCTACAGTAGCGCAATCCCGCCCAAGACACTGATACACTGGTTCATGGTTTATTTGTTTATGGCTTAAGTCTGCGGAGTGGAGATGGAAATAGGTCAAAGAGTGCGGGTGCGGC
>JBBSFA010000935.1:0-1893 GCA_038239185.1 Elainellales cyanobacterium
CACCGCAAACGCTGAGCCAATCTTCTGAGTCCAAAGCGACAAAGCCGATCGCGGAGATTGCGGCTGAACGCGATCGCTTCCGGGCAATACGTATTCCTGTGGTACAACCAGCAGCGTAATCCCTTGGCGACCTAAAACTTTGACTGCTTCACCGGGCTTCAGCGATCGACAGTTGGGGTAGGTCAATTCTGCCTTCCAGAAGCTGCCCTGGAACTTGACTCGTCCGGGTTTGAGCAAGGCGATCGGTTGCTCTACCTTGCCTTCTGCCTGCTCAGCGAACCACTGAATGGTGCTTGGGAACGTCGTACTCATGCTATTCACCCCGTTCTTGATTGCCTGTTTGATGACCTCAGTTTTGCGGTTCTGAAGCTGGCAATCCAGGGAAAATCCAGCAGTTAGGCTCGACTTTATCAGGCACTCAGGCGCAGATCAGCTAAACTAGCTCCCCGCAACTGTTAGCGCTTGCGAAGGGTTTGCCGCCTTGTGCTGGGCGACTGGCTTAAAATCGGGACAAGCCCCTTATCTGCCGGAAATCGAGCTTAACTTCCGGCATTTGGATCTTCGACACAGGATTTTTTCACAAGCCAACGCTGAGAAGGTTGTGGATCTGAGCAACTGTATCCGCAAGAATCGCGGCAGCCCGATCGATTTCCTCATCGGTCGTAAATTTACCAATCCCCATTCGCAGTGCCCCTTCCATCGCTTCGTCCGATAAACCGATCGCCCTTAACACATGAGAAGGAGCTTCTATCCCAGATGAGCAAGCTGAGCCTGTAGAAATTGCTAGTCGAGAGCGGACTCTAGCAATCACCGCACCATTAGGGACTCCAGGAATGGAAATGTGCAGATTTCCTGCCAAACGAGATTCAATCTCTCCGTTGATGATCAGGTTAGGAATTTTGTCTAAGAGCAAAGCTTGGAGGCGATCGCGCTTTCTAGCAATCTCTCGCTCATCTTCTTCCATTTCTAGTTGACGTAAATAACAGGCTTCTCCCAATCCCACAATACCTGGCACATTTAGGGTTCCCGATCGCATTCCCTGTTGATGTCCACCACCAAACAGTAAGGGTTCCAAGTGATAGCTTCTGCGGACAACTAATGCACCAATTCCTTTGGGCGCATAGATCTTATGAGCAGAAATAGCAAGGTATGTGATTCCCCATTCCTCAAAGCGGATCGGAACTTTACCAACTGCCTGTGATCCGTCGCAGAGAAATGGAACGTTGTAGCGTTGAGCAATTTGGGCGATCGCTTGGATGGGATAAACAGTGCCAACCTCGTTGTTGGCTGCCATAACGCAGAGTAAGGACAAACCCTCACCGCAGATCTTCTCTAGATAGCCGAGGTCGATCCGCCCTTTAGAATCCACTTTCAGATAGATCAGTTCTGCCTGTCCTCGTTTTTCAAGTGCTTGGCAGGTATCGAGAACAGCTTTGTGCTCGACGGGAAGTAAAGCAATTCGATGAGGCTTTTCAGGGTTGGAGGGAAGACTCCCCTGAATCACCAAGTTGATGCTTTCAGTTGCACCTGATGTCCAGATGATTTCTCTGGGTGAGGCTTGAACCAAATTGGCTACCTGTTTGGCGGCTTGCTTAACGGCTTCGTCGGCGCGATCGCCATACTCATGATCAGTGCTGCTGGCGTTGCCAAATTCTTCGGTCATTGAGTGCAGCACTTTTTGAACAACTCTAGGATCAAACGGAGTAGTTGCGTGATAGTCCAGATAAATTGGATGCTTTGTGCTTTCTGCCATCTTTCGTCACTACTCAGCCTTAAAACATTAAGCTGATTTCAAACCAATCGTGCTGGCATTGTGTAAGGTATGTTTCAAGTCATTCGTTGAGCGAAGTTGCCAGGTTGAAACCTTCATCGCGTTTATCCATCAGTCGAGAC
>JBBSFA010000936.1:0-1886 GCA_038239185.1 Elainellales cyanobacterium
CGCATCATGATGCTGATGGGGCTTGCTTGGACGAACGCATCAAAAATACTGCTTAACATCGGTTTACAGCCTCTTCCTTCACTGCCATGATTCCTACCCCTTTGCTTCGATCGTAGGATATGGAGCTGGAAATTAGGTTTTCATCTAGCCAGAATCTAACACCTAGACAGGCATCGAGTTTAGAACCACTGGAGACAGCCCAAACCGCAACTGTTTCTGACGCGCCAGCCAACGCTTCTCAATCAAGGGACGCAACGCCGGAGCCACTAATGTCAAAGTTCGCCGCAGCAACGCCGATCGACAAAGCAAAGTTGCCTGTCCTTGTTCTGCCCGTTGCAAAGCCTGAGCGCGAACAATCTCCGGTTCACGCTCTGCCTGAATTGCTGACAGTGCTGTATCGATCGCCTCTCCCCCTGCTTGCCCTGCCAAAACGGGGATCAAATGATTCGCAGCAACGATCGCATCCCTTAGCGCCAAATTAATCCCCTGTGCCCGAATCGGTGCCATCGGATGCGCTGCATCGCCCAGCAGCAACAGCCCCGATCGCTGCCACTGAGGACAGCGTCCCAGCATCACGTTCAGCAAAATCGGGGATTCCAATTTATCAGCGTTCGATCGCACATGCTCCGCAAAACGAGGCGGCAAAATTTCCGCGATCCGGCTTGCCCAATCGATCGCTTTCCAGTCGATCGGCTGACCTGCTGGCACTCGCGGCAGAATATAGGCAAATTTGAGGCTGTCATCCCACGCGGTATAAGCCCCTAAACTTTCAGCGCCTCGGATAAATCCGTAGAAGGTATGCCGATTCTCTTCAGGCAGCGGAACAGGTAGCCGCAGCCACAGCACATCCGTATCGTAATCCAATTTTTTGAGCGGCAAGTTTGCCAATCGCCGCACGGTCGAGCCGCGCCCATCCGCCCCAATCACCAACGTTGCAGGCAGATCGATCGTCTGCCCCGCCTGTCTAACCCTCACCCCACAAACCCGATCGCCCTCCCACAGCAACTCCTGCACTGTCCCCTGAATCAATTGATAGGTTGGATAGCGTTGCGATCGGGCAACCACTGCTTGCAGAAATAAAGGCTGCGGAATAATCGTCGGACGATAGATTCCTAACGCTTCAGGTTCGTTGACATGAATCACGGTGCGATCGTCTACCACAAACTCCCAAGCCTGAATTTGCTGACAGGGAATCTCTTGTAGCAGATCAAGCAATCCCATTTGCTCCAGCGCATAAAGCCCGCTAGGCATTAGCCCCTCGCCTCGAAAGACGCGATCGAAGCTAGATGCCGCTTCAATCAACGCCACTTCAATGCCCTGCCGCGCCAGCAGATACGCTAACGTTGCCCCTGTGATTCCTGCACCCACGATCGCAACTTGAGCCATTGCCTGTCCCGCTTGCTGCCTTCCCTTCATGCTAATGGCAGATCAGAGACTTGAGGGTGTCGATCGTCATGCGCTATACTTTGGAAGGTTTATGCTGGTGTAGCTCAGTTGGTAGAGCAGCTGATTTGTAATCAGCCGGTCGCAAGTTCGAATCTTGTCACCAGCTTCTAGAAAAATTAACGGTTTCCCTTACGGGATAAGCTTTCCAGGACTCGATTTCAGCCAGCCCCTGATTTTTGCGTTGGGTCTTTTTGGGGGCTTTTAGGTGAGTTTGGATCTCGTTTGGGGGTAATTTTGGGGGTAAAAATCTGGAGAGATGCGCTACGGTTATAGAACACCCGTTCTCTTAAAAGAGGTGTTCCGATATGTATACCAAAGCTAAGAGGGTGTTTGAAAAGTCGGCTAGAGGGTAAAAAAGCTCACTCAGTATAAGCTGTGAATAGATAACACACAGCACTGAGAGAGCTATATGAGTAAAGCGTATCCTAGTAACCTGACCC
>JBBSFA010000937.1:0-1885 GCA_038239185.1 Elainellales cyanobacterium
CAGCACTTGCTGATGCTCTTCCAGTTCCGCAAGTGTATCGGGACTGGCATAGTAGCAGCCTTCTCCATGGGCGATCGGCAGCGTAATCACCTGAGCCGACTGGTAAGCCTGCGTCCAGGGCAAATTTGTCCGCTCGACTCGCAGTGGGACTCGATCGCAGACAAAATGTAGGTCGCGGTTTCGGACTAGCGCACCGGGCAGCAAGCCCATCTCGGTTAAGACCTGAAAGCCGTTGCAAATCCCCAAAACCAGCTTGCCCTGATTGGCATGTTGGAGCGTGGACTGCATCGCCGGAGAAAATCGCGCGATCGCCCCGCAGCGCAGATAATCGCCATAGCTAAAGCCACCGGGGACAATCACCATATCCAGATCAGACAGATCGCTGTCTTCGTGCCAAACCATGCGGGTCGGCTGCTGCAACAGCTCCCGAACCACCATCGCCACATCGCGATCGCAGTTTGAGCCAGGAAACACAATTACGCCAAATTTCATCGCTGTTCTCCTGTCGGTGAAGCCGCTTCCGCTTCCAGAATATCGTCAAATCATTCGATCGAGACACTCAATCAGCCGATCGACCTCCTCCAGCGTGTTGTAATGCACCAGACTGACGCGCACCACACCATTTTGCGGCACTAGGTTTAAGTCTTGAATCAACGACTTCGCGTAAAAGTCGCCGTAGCGAATGCCAATGTGATGCCGATCGACCTGTGGCGGAATCGTGGCGCTGTCTACGCCGTCTACGACAAAAGAAATCGTCGGAACGCGCCGATCCCCCTTGGGATGCCCAATCACGCGCACGTTGGGTTTTTGTTGCAGATAGTGCAGGAAGCGATCGCCTACCACTGCTTCGTGAGCGCTGATTAGCTCGAAGGCTTGGCTCAGGCGATCGCGCAGGGTTTCGGCTGGGTCGCCGTGCCGTTTAGCCAAATCGCTCAGATAATCGCACAGCCCCAAGACGCTGTAGCTCAGTTCAAAGTTGACATTACCTGGCTGAAACTTGTAGGGAACATCGGTTTCCGCAATGAAGGAGTGATTGATCCCTGGAATCTCCAGCAAATGCTGCCGTTTGCCATACAGCAAGGCATGATGTGCGCCATAGACTTTGTAAAAGCTGAATACATAGAAATCGACATCCCAGGCTTGGACATCAATCAATCGATGCGCCGCATAGCCCACGCCATCGACGCAAAGCATTGCTCCATGCGCGTGAACCAGATTGGCGATCGATCGAATCGGGTTAATCGTGCCCAGAATGTTTGAAGCATGAGTCATTGCCACCAGTCGCGTCCGGGGGGTAAGCAACGGCTCTAAATCTGTCGGATCAAGCTCTAGCTCCGAATTCAGCTTCCAAGTTTTGACCACAATGCCGTATCGCTGTAAATCCATCCACGGACTGATGTTTGCCTCGTGATCGCTGTTCGTGACGATCACCTCATCTCCAGGCTGCCAAGTTCGCCCCACACAAATCGACAGCAGCCGCAGCAGCAAAGAGGTCGAATGCCCCATCACCACTTCTGTAGAATCGGCTGCATTGATCAGCGTTGCTGCTGCCTGCCGCGCTTGAAGTACGCGATCGCCCGCTAGCTCTGACACTGCATAAGACGCGCCCAACTGCACATTTGAGGTCAGCAAAAACTCCGAGATGCGATCGACCACCTGCCGCAGCGTTTGGGAGCCGCCTGCATTATCCAAAAACACCCAGTCTCCCGCCAAAGCCGGAAACTGCTGCCGCACAAAGTCAAGCTGTAGCAGGTTGTGAAAGCTCATTTGCCGATCGCTGCAAGTTCCGTTAGCTCAAATCGATAGTTTTCAATCACCGGATTTGCCAGCATCTGGTCGCAGATGCGATCGAGCTGCTGCTTGGCGCTGGCTTCGTCCTCGGCAG
>JBBSFA010000938.1:0-1868 GCA_038239185.1 Elainellales cyanobacterium
AATCGCAGTCTCTTTCGGTAATCTGCGAATCGCCTGATGTCGATCTGCTCCGCAGTTTCGACCAGCTCCAAGAGGCAAACGCAGCCCTACCCGATTTGCTCATCATTGACACCCGAATTCAGCGCTTTAACGCTTACATGGTTTGCCGCTGGTGCAATCGGCATTATCCAACGCTGAAAATTCTATTGGTCAACGGCGCTCAAGATGAAATCATGCCTTCCGAGCAAGCCTGGGCGATCGCGCAAGGTGCCGTCGATCTGCTGCCACGCATTCCGCGAGCACAGATGATGAGTGGAGCCACCGATCGCCTCAAGCGGGTGATGCAACTGCTGGAGCAGCCCAATTTTGACAGCAGGGCACTAGTTTCAGCGCTGCTGAAGTTAAGTCGGGGCAAGCAATCTAGCTTTAGCAATGGCAATCCAGCAGGCTACCACGATTCCAACTAGCTATCCTGTTCTGGAAAGAAGCTATTGTCTAAAGCTATGGTCTAAAGCCTGCTCTAGGGAATAAGGGCACTCGATCGGCAAATCTTTCTCTTCTAGCCCTGTCTCTCGCAACACTAAATCGATCCCAGCCGGATAAGCCTTCTGCATTGCTTCTGTAAGGTAGGGCTTCAAACTGGGGCTGTCTTGCAGCAGTTCCAGGATTTCGCGGCGCTGCTCGCGGATCGTGATCAACCAGCTTTTGGAGCGCTTGTCGGGCTGGAATTCCCACTTGAGTAAATGTCCCAACAGGACACCGAGCCGATGTCTCAGCTCTTGTCGTTGCTGCTTGCCCAAAGACTCAATTTCCTCAGCCAACTGTTCAATGTCTAGCTGCTCCCAAGTCCGATCGCGCAACAGCTTAGCCTGCGTTTGCGTCCAGGCGTAAAAATCTGCCTCGTAGAGCAAGGGCGATCGGCTAGTAGATTGGCTGACCTGAGTATCCATATCTATGCCTCAAAACTTGACCTTATAAAGCTGAAATAGCTCTCCAGGCTTCCGTTTGACGATCTGTGCGCCTGTGCTTTTGATCAGCTTATCCCAGCGATCGAGCGGCTCCAGAAAGACTTCAGCACCCAAGTAGGTTTCGAGAATTGCCCAGTTTTCTGCCAGTTCAGTGGTGGGATCGATCGCGTCAAATACAAAAAAACCGTCAGGCTTCAGCACTCGCTTCACTGCCGTCAGCACCTCTTCCCAGTAGCTCAGCGGGTAATAGCAGCTAAAGCCCGTGGCAAAGACTAGATCAAACTGGTCGGACGCATAGTCCAGCTCATGAGCACCGCCAAGCTGCATCCCCTTAAACAATTTGGAATTGAGCTGAGATCCTCTGGCGGTAATAAAGTCGCGGGCGACGATGCTGATTTCTTGTCCGTAAAAGAAGGCATCCCACTCCCGCCAAGGATAAATCAGGAAGCTGAAACCACAGCCCAGATCCAGACATCTGTCCTGCTTTTTGGGCTTTGCCAGATCCCAGAAAGGCGAGGCGATTTTGCTGGTCAGCAGCCCCCCAATCCACTCCTGAAAGATTGGCATCGCTTCGACTTCTGCCGGAAGTACAAACGACTCTTTGCGATATTCCCGGTTGAAGCGTAGCGCGATCGCATCTTGCAGCGGCTCCCAGGCGGAAGGGCGATCGCTCAAAAACTCAGCAAGCTGGGGATTTGCGGCGTTCTGCTTTTTTTCCTTTGCCATCCAATTGCGTCCTCTTGTTTTGAATGCGAATTTGAAGCGTGGAGGGCAGGCTTGCCAGATTTTGCTAGACCTACCCGTTTTGCGCTTTAGACTACCTACCCTTCAACGCCCGACTGAAGTTCTGTCGATAAGATTTGGAAACTAGGAAAACAGGCCACAGCAGCGATAAGTAGAGTCTGCCCTGGCTGAAGTTTG
>JBBSFA010000939.1:0-1858 GCA_038239185.1 Elainellales cyanobacterium
ACTTGAGATCTCTTCCCTTAAATTGCTTTCTCAAACTTGCACCAGGTTTTAACGACATGACCCAGTAAATCTTTTCCCAACCAGGGCGTGTTAATGGATCTGGACTGAAGCATTTGAGCGTTAACCTGCCAAGACTTTTGCGGATCAAATAGCGTCAGTTCGGCAGGCTGACCAGCGGCGATCGCTTTGCAATTCTGTGATAAACAGCGCAGCGGATTGGCGCTCAGACTACGCCACAGCGTCAGCGCCGACCAGCGCTCGGAAGTCACAAACGTTTGCCAGAGCAGCGGTAAGGCTAGCTCCAGCCCGATCGCTCCGGCAGGGGCTTCAGCAAACGCGACGGTTTTTTCTTCGTAGGTGTAGGGGCTGTGGTCAATAGCGATCGCGTCGATCGTGCCGTCTTCGATGCCTTGGATTAGTGCGGCTTGGTCGGCGGGATTGCCCAAGGGCGGATCGAGCCGCAGGTTGGGGTCGTAGCTGCGGATATCCCGCACGTTCAGCAGCAGATGCATCCAGGTGATACTGGCTGTCACAGGAATGCCTTGTGCTTTTGCCGATCGAATTAGCTCAACGCTGCGGGCGGTGGAGATTTGCATCAGGTGAACCGGAGTTCCGATCGCCGCTACTAATTCCAGCAAGGCTGCCAATGGAGCCGTTTCAACGATCGCTGGACTGCCTGCCAATCCTAGCCGCATTGACTCTGCGCCTTCTCGGACGATGCCGTTGCCTGTCATCTGGCGATCGCAGCACCAGAGGGCGATCGGCTTGTTGAGCTGCTGTCCATATTCCAAGAGCCGCCGCACCAGCATCCCATTTTGTAAAGGCAAGCCATCGGCAAACCCCACGACATCGGCGGATAGCTCCGCCAGCTCTACCATTTGTTCGCCCTTGACTCCCATTGTCAGCGCTCCCCAGTTATAGAGCTGTGGCGCTTGCGGTTGGCGCAGTCTAATCCCGGACATCTGCGATCGTATCCACTCCACGCCCGCTGAGCTGTCGATCGGCGGATTTGTATCTGGCAAGATCGCCACACGGGTAAATCCGCCTGTCGTTGCGGCTGCCATCAGCGACTCCAGCGTTTCTCGCGACTCGAACCCTGGTTCTCCAGAATGGCTGTAGAGATCGACTAAGCCAGCGCCCAGAACCAAATCGGTGCAGTCGTGAATTTGAGTCCCTTCGGGCAAGTCGGCATCTGGGATCGACTCAGCGATCGCTCGGATCATCCCCTCAGAGATCAAAACATCCGTGAGGCGATCGGTGTTGGCGATCGGGTCAAGTAGGCGAACAGATCGGAGCAGTTCGGACATGGTAGAGAAATGAAAGAAACAGACGCTACAGCGCACCCGCCGCCGTTTTATCGAGGACGCTGCCTAAGTGCGTAGTGATATTCATAGCTTGCAGAATTGGCTTTCCCTCTGTGCCTTGCGGATAATCGATCACGCTGACGGCTCCATTGCCTTGCTTAAACGTCCAGAAGTGCGCCGGACTCTGCCCCACCACATGACAAAGAATCGCTTTGTTCACGGCATCGTGAGCCACCACCAGCACGGTAGTTGGGCGATCGCTCCCACCCATTGGGGTTGAAGCCACGATCGCATCCCAAGCGGCAGTCGATCGATCCCACACCTGCTGGAGGTTCTCGCCTTCTGGCATTTGCACCGTTTCGGGGGCTTGCTGCCACTGCTTCAGCAGACCGGGATAAGCTTGCTCAATCTCGGTTTCGAGCTTACCTTCCCAGAGTCCGTGGCTGATCTCTGCCAGATCGGGCACTTGCTCCAAAGTCAGATCCGGGTGATGCCGCAAGATCGCCTCGGCGGTGGCTTTGGGGCGCAGCATTGGGCTGGTGATGGCGCGATCG
>JBBSFA010000940.1:0-1854 GCA_038239185.1 Elainellales cyanobacterium
GGGTTTATCGATCGGGGAAAGACTAGCCGCTGCCTCACAGCTTAGATGCCTTCAGCGCTTTTTCCATCAGCAGCTTTTGGGCGCTGCGCTCTGGCTCGTTGACTTGGGGATGGCGTTGCACGTAGGAACCGTCTAGCTGCATATCCCAGGCGTGACGGTTGTCATTCAGCAGCAGGTCGAGAATTTGTTTAAGCTCAGCGATCAGATCGGGATCTTCTACAGGCGTGACCGCTTCCACGCGGCGATCGAGGTTGCGGGTCATCCAGTCGGCGCTGCCAATATAGATTTCTTCCTGCCCGCCGTTCTGGGTATCGTTGCCGAAGTAAAAGATGCGGGAATGCTCCAAAAACCGCCCGATGATGCTGACGATGCGGATATTATCGCTGACTCCTTTGACACCCGGACACAGACAGCAGATTCCCCGCACGATCACATCAATTTGCACTCCCGCTTGGGACGCTTCGTACAGCGTTTTGATGATGCCTGGATCGACTAATGCATTCATTTTGGCGATGATCCGACCCGGTTTGCCGTTGCTGCAATGTTCGGTTTCGCGCTGGATCAGGGCAACCATGCGATCGCGCAAATTCACCGGAGCCACCAAGATCTTGCGATACGATCGCTGCCGCGAAAATCCTGTCAGGTAGTTAAACAAGTCTGTGAGATCTGCGCCCAAATCTTCGCGACAGCTCAGCAGCCCCAAATCGGTGTAGAGACTTGCAGTCTTAGGGTTATAGTTGCCCGTGCCGATGTGAACATAGCGCTGGATCTGCGTTCCCTGCGGCGCAACTCCATCTTCCCGACGCACCACCAGCACTACTTTAGTATGCGTCTTGAGTTCAATCAGCCCGTATACGACATGCACACCTGCCTGTTCCAACTTGCGCGCCCAGTTGATATTATTTGCCTCATCAAATCGGGCTTTTAGCTCGATTAAGGCTGCAACCTGCTTGCCGTTTTCGGCGGCTGCAATCAGGGCTTTGACGATCGGCGAATCTCCAGAAGTGCGATACAGCGTCATTTTAATCGCCAGCACCTTGGGATCATGAGCCGCTTCTGTAATGAACCGCTCCACAGAAGCGCTAAAAGATTCATAGGGGTGATGCATCAGCACATCGCCGCGCCGAATAATTGAGAAAATGTCTTCTCCGTCGCCTTCGTGCAGGGGGCGCAATCGGGGCGGAACCAGCGGAGTCCAGGGCTGATCTTTTTGCTCTGGCAGCGGGAGTGACATCAATGTCATCAAATCTTTGAGATTGAGCAAGCCGTCTACTTCATAGACATCGCTTTCGCTCAATTCCATCTTCTCCAACAGCATCTTTCGCACAGAGGCAGAAGTAGACGATTGCAACTCCAGCCGCACGATCGAGCCGCCAAAGCTTTGTCGCCGCAGCTCCTGCTGAATTGCCAGCAATAGATCGTCGGCTTCGTCTTCTTCCACTTCTAGGTCGGCATCGCGGGTAATCCGAAACGGGTAGTGTTCCAGAATCGTCATGCCTGGAAACAATGCCTCTAGGTTGTGCGCGATCGCCTGTTCCAAAGTTATCCCAAGCCAGAGACAGGGTTTGCCGTCATGCCGCCGCAGTTCTGGCGGAAAGGTGATAAAGCGGGGCAAAATGTCCGGTACTTTGACCCTGGCAAACCGTTCTACGTTGGTTTCCGGATGCTTGACGATCACCACCAAGTTGAGGCTGAGGTTGGACATCAGCGGGAAGGGGTGACTGGGGTCATAGGCAAGCGGCGTGAGCACTGGGAAAATCTGCTCTTCAAAGTAGCGCTGTAGGTAGAGTCGCTGCTCTTCATCCAGATCCGCGTAGTTGGTTGGATAAATTCCGTGCGCGGCAAGCTGAGGAC
>JBBSFA010000941.1:0-1851 GCA_038239185.1 Elainellales cyanobacterium
ACTCGCCGCTGAGCCAGAACGGATTCAGATGTTATGCAATCGCTTTCACCATCTCAGCTTTCAATCTGACACTGAAACATGGGACAACTTTAGCAGTCAAATTCCTGGCTTGGGAGCGATCGCTGAGGCTTTTGTCGAAGGCGAATACAAGCGATCGCCCAGCGTGCAGGGTCGGATCACGCCTGATGGCAAGGTCGAAATCCTCTCGACCCATGACCAAATTTTGGGTGGGCCAGATGGGCAAATCTTTTTGGGATGCAGCTTTCCAGCCGATGAAGCTTACCGAGTGCGAATTCAGGAGTGGGGTAGAAATGTGGGTCAAAACCTAGCCGACAAAGGGGCGCTAGAGCGATACAGCGTTGATTTTATTGCTTCACGACGGCTGCATCAGGGGCAAGAAGAGTGGGATTTGCAGGCGATCGAAATTAATCTGCGAAAAGGCGGCACAACTCATCCGTTTATGACGCTCAAGCTGCTGACCGGCGGACGTTACGATGAGGCAACTGGTTTGTTTTATAGTCAGCAGGGAACGCCCAAATACTATATTGCTTCTGATAATCTGCAAAAAGACCGCTATCGGGGGCTATTGCCCAATGATTTGATGAACATCATTGCCAATCATCGGCTGCACTTCAACAGCACGTCTGAGACGGGGACGGTGTTTCACCTGATGGGTGGTCTGTCAGAGTTTGGCAAGCTAGGGCTAACCAGCATTGGTAACTCACCTCAGCAGGCAGAAGATATTTATAATCAGGTGATTCATGCTTTAGATAAAGAAACTCGCCCCGATGCGATCGATCAACCAACCAACCACATCCCAATTATGTGGAATGGTGAGAGTTAGGATCGCCTGTAGTAGGGACATGGTAATGCCATGTCCCTATGCAAATTCTTAACGCAGTATTTTAATTCTCACAAGTTGCCCTGTGAGCAATGTTCCAGTCGAACCCATAATAAATGGCAGTGCGACTTACTTCCATAGTGCCATTTTGCCTGTGATTGTCGCCCCCAGTCAATCTCACGTCATTTCCTTAGCGCCAGAATTGATCACGCCTCAAGATCATCCGTGACAAGTTAAGCAAAAAGTTTGAGATGGCAGCAGGCTGGAATTCTTCGATGTTTTCTTCGGTCGCTTTTCTGCCGCCTTGCGGAGTTTCTGGATCTCTTCCCACAACGATTCAATCAAGGCATCTTTGTCCTTGGAGGTCAGTTGCTGGAGGTCAGGAAGTTCTGTCATCTCTTCAATCTACCGGGTTTTCCTACACTGTCAACCACTCCTAGTTGAGCAATTACCAGTTTTAAACCAGACTTTAGCCATTTCCATTGAACGCTACCTCTAGCATTCAACGGAGAAATTTGATTCTACCTACAGCGGCATCTTGGCTCTAATTTAGGCTAGTTTTGAAAATTTGGCGGCAAAAGATACAAAATTAGCCTCAAATGGTTAAAGTCGAGTATTGAGCTAAATCGGGTTTAAGCCATAACAAGATGCGATCGGGTCTTGAGGCATCGCCTCTCTCATTGGAGGATGTCAGTCACCTCCTGATCAAGTTATCTTGCAAAAGGATAACCTTATTATTCTCATTATTATTCTCATTGCCCCTTAAAGATTCAGATATGGAAGCTTTGCCCAATGAAGCGATTTCTACAGGCAGTCAGGCTCAGTCGCCCTTTGCCCCACCGCTTGCGATCGCGGCTGAATCGATCGCTCTCAACTCAGCTACCTATATCAAGGACTCTAAAGCTGCGATTCGTAGGAGCCTGAGCGCCTCGACCATCGATGGGGTCTTTGCCACGATCTTTTCCAATGTCACGGGTGGGGTGTTGCTCAGCAATTTTTTGGTGGAACTC
>JBBSFA010000942.1:0-1849 GCA_038239185.1 Elainellales cyanobacterium
AAGCGACTGGAAGAGCTGTCTCCAGAAGCACTAGCGCAGCTTCAGCGCGAAGTCGAAGCCGCAAAGAGCACGACAGGTCAGGACGAGACAGAAAATCAGACCCAAGGGCTGAAGTAATGCCTGTCTACCGTCGGGTGATCCGCCTGGAAGAAACAGATGCGGCGGGAGTCGTCTATTTTGCCAATGTGCTATCGATGTGCCATGAAGCCTATGAAGCTTCGTTGGCTGCTGCCGGAGTGGATCTCAAAGCTTTTTTTAGCGGCAAACCGATCGCCATCCCGATCGTTCACGCCAGCGTTGATTTGCGATCGCCCATGTTTTGCGGCGAAGAGTACGAAATTGCGGTCGCACCTACTCAGCTTGACGACAGTAAGTTTGAGATCCACTACCGGATTGGGCGATCGGGGCAGAGCGATTCCCGCGTCACTGAAGCGTTGACGGTGCATGTGGCGATCGATCCGGTGACTCGTGGGCGATCGGAGCTGCCCATTCATTTAATTCAATGGCTGCGACAGACCAAAACTATCGAATCTTGACATTTCAGTGCCCCAAAAGCCGATGAGATAGAAACTATTTTCTTATAGTGAGGGTAGTATTTAGCGCTGCAATTAATAAGATCCTGATTTTGCCAGCCCGTTGTTCCAAAGCAAGGAGTAGTTTAGTGAGTCCAGAAACCCTGATTGCTATGCCCGTGACTGAGCCGTCCGCGCTGGATGACTCAGCCGAGTTTGACCAAGCCAAGTTTGACCAATACGTGATGACTACCTATGGGCGCTATGCCATCACGCTGTCTCATGGCAAAGGATGCCGCGTTTGGGATACAGAAGGACGAGACTACCTGGATTTTGTGGCAGGCATTGCCACCTGCACGCTCGGACATGCTCATCCGGTCATGGTGGAAGCAGTGACGCGGCAGATCCAGAAGCTGCATCACGTTTCCAACCTGTATTACACCCAAGAGCAGGGCGAACTGGCAAAATGGCTAGTTGAGCATTCTTGCGCCGATCGCGCCTTTTTCTGTAACTCCGGCGCGGAAGCTAACGAAGGTGCGATCAAACTGGCGCGGAAGTACGCCCACACCAAGCTAGGCATTGAGCGCCCTGTGATTATCACCGCACATGCCAGCTTCCACGGTCGGACATTGGCGACGATTACCGCGACGGGTCAGCCGAAGTATCAGAAAAACTTTGACCCGCTGATGCCAGGATTCCACTACGTTCCCTACAACGACATCGCGGCTTTGGAAGAAGCGATCGCCCTGCTGGATCAAGGCGATCGGCAGGTGGCGGCGATCATGATGGAAGCGCTGCAAGGCGAAGGCGGCGTGCGTCCGGGCGATGTAGCCTATTTCCAGCGCATCCGAGAAATCTGCGACGAGAAAGGCATTCTGCTGATCCTGGACGAAGTTCAGGTTGGCATGGGACGCACAGGACACTACTGGGGCTACGAAAATCTGGGGATCGAGCCAGACATTTTCACCTCGGCAAAAGGATTGGGCGGCGGCATCCCGATCGGCGCGATGCTTTGCAAATCTTCCTGCGATATTTTCCAGCCTGGTGATCACGCCAGCACCTTTGGCGGCAATCCATTCGCCACAGGCGTTGCGTTCGCCGTTTGCCAAACGCTAGAGCAAAACAACGTCTTGGCGAATGTGCAGGCACGCGGCGAACAGCTCCGCACTGGACTGGAAGCGATCGCCCAAAAGTATCCCACGCTGATCGCGGAAGTGCGCGGCTGGGGTTTGATCAACGGCTTAGTGCTCGACCCTGACCACGCTCTCACCGCCAGTGATGTCGTGAAGGCAGCGATCTCTTCTGGCGTTTTGCTGGTTCCGGCAGGCACAAAAGTC
>JBBSFA010000943.1:0-1841 GCA_038239185.1 Elainellales cyanobacterium
CGATTGCCAGAGTCGTAAAAATAACACCAATGCTAATCGCACCGCTCCAGGCAAATAGTGGAACTAGAGTGAATGCCAAAACATTAAGCGTGAGATTTCCGGGTAGGGGAGATGCAATGAGCGGAAATAGAATGGTTGCGGCGAGCAAGCAAGCGATGAACCGACGATTTATGCCATAAATACCAGTTAGGAACAGCGTCACACTATAGACAGCGACTTCGACGCTCAAGACAACGAATTCAAACTCCTGATCGAATGTTGATTTTGTCAGTAACCCTGCAAGTATTGCTCCTGAAAAGGTAGACAACCAGCTACAAAAATAGAGCAGTAAGCTAGCAACAAGAAGAATCAAAATCTTTTGAAATAACTTGTGACCCGTTTGAGCGTTCAACAAGTTGCCCTCAATGCGCCGAAACTGCTTGCCTCTGATGCATTTTTTAATCAATTCCCTTTTAGTAGATGCATTAGAGGACACTTTAAAAATCCTAATTCAGTTAACAGTTGTTGGGATTTGGGCAATCTTTTGGAGGTTTCGTTGCTTTGCACAAAGAGTATGGAATACATTCCGGTCGAACCCTGAATAGTACGATATTTTCTTGCACTTCGTTTGCTTCAGTCATCATCTCCCCTGGCTCTACTCCAGAAAAAGTGATTTCAGTGGTCTCAAGTTCAACTCCTCTTTGTTGAACAATTCTCACCACTCTATCGATAAATACATCTTGTGCTGTTGGTCTAGATGCCATTGGAACACTTTGTCTCGACCCAATTAAATCAATCACCTGAACCTCAAGCGCGGCTGCGATCGCATCAAGCTGCTGCAAAACTTCCTCCGTCACTTCTTCAGCTTGCAATGGTGCTTGAAGCTTTGTGATCACTTCAACCGAAATACCTGAAGCTTTACTAAGCAGCAAAATTGATCGCTCCTGTGCAGCTTCTGCCAGGCGAAAGTTTAATTCTGTTGTCATAATTCTTGATAAAGTAGATGCTGCGACTGATACTACATTCCTTCTCCGATCGTCCATAGAAAATACTGAAAAACTTAATGAGTCTTGCGATCGAACCCACTTCAGATAGACATCGCGTTAAGACGAAATCGTTAAGATTCTCAGTGATACTTTGTTGCAGCGATCGCCTTTATGCAGATTCAAACACCAGACTGGGTAAAACACGCCATTTTTTATCAGATTTTTCCCGATCGCTTTGCCAAGAGTGACCACCCCCACAAAAAGCTGCTGAAAAGTGCAAGTTGGGAAGCCTGGGATGCCATGCCGACGCTTCAAGGTTACAAGGGTGGCGACCTATGGGGTGTGATCGATCAGCTAGATTACCTGAAAGATTTGGGCATCACCGCAATTTATTTTACCCCGATCTTTCAATCTGCCAGCAATCATCGCTACCACACTCACGACTACTATGCGGTTGATCCGATGTTGGGAGGGAATCAGGCGTTTAGGGATTTGCTCAAGGCAGCCCACGATCGCCAAATCAAAGTCGTGTTAGACGGCGTATTCAACCACGCCAGTCGCGGCTTCTTCTTCTTTCACGACATCTTAGAAAACGGTCCGCATTCGCCCTGGCTCGACTGGTTTTACATCGAAGGCTGGCCCCTTTCCGCCTACAATGGCGACTTTCCCGCCAACTATCGCGGCTGGGACAACAATCGCGCCCTGCCGACGCTAAACCATCACAATCCAGAAGTGCGCGAATATGTCATGGAGATCGCCGAATACTGGATCAAGTTTGGCATCGACGGCTGGCGACTAGATGTGCCGTTTGAGATTACGGCTGAGGGGTTCTGGCAAGAGTTCCGCGATCGCGTCAAAGCGATTAATCCCGATGCC
>JBBSFA010000944.1:0-1831 GCA_038239185.1 Elainellales cyanobacterium
CGCATTAAACGACTTGCGCGCAAAACGATTTGTTTTTCTAAGTCAATTCTCATGCATGATGTAGTTATCGGACTGTTCATTAATCGATTTGAATTTGGGTTAAATATTTAAAGAAAAACAACAAGTCTAGAACATTACCAGCTTTGGCTTAAACTAAAAGCATGAAGACAGAATACCTAACGATCAAAGAACTCACAGAGGCGGTGGGCGGCGGTATCACGCCTCGGATGGTACGGCACTACCACACGTTGAAGCTACTCCCAGAGGTTCAGCGCTCAGAAGGCAACTACCGACTCTACACTCAGCAAGAGGTGCAGCAGTTGCGGCGAATTGTGGCACTGAAGCAGCAAGGGTTTCAGCTATCTCATATTCAGCAATTGTTGAAGAGTGATGCAGATACGACGATTAATTCAACTTTGATGGCTCAGTTGCAGCAGCAATATCGGACAGTGATGCAACAGCTTACCCGTCTCCGACAAACAGCATCGGCATTAGAAGGGCTGCTGGGACGAGATTATGACTGTCAGATGATTCAGGCAGAAGCGATCGCCCACTTGCGGCTATTAGAAGTTGAAACCAAAGATGAACTAGGAAACTTGGAACATCTCTGGCATGATCTAGATGCCACAGTTGCTTCCCATCCAGAGGCTTTTCGGGAATCTTTACAACAACTTTTACCCGACCTCTCACATTGCTCTGAGATTGAAGTAGACCTACTCTCTAAACTGGTGTTGGCGTGTGGCGATGTCAGCTTAGTGCATTTCGTTCGCATGAGTCGAGGAACAGGTGAGGAACGTCGCTTTGCGATCGCCGCTGCTCGTGATGCGCTTAAAGCAGGATGTCAGATCATAGGAGATGTCACACCAGTTGTTGCCGCTCTCGACCAAACTAGACTGGCGCATTTGAATTGTCCCGTTGAAACGTTAATTGCTGATCTACACATTACGAGTGCAGCGGAGGCAGAACAGGCTTTTTGGCAGGATGAACAATGGAAAGAACGCTTACAGCGGCTTCCTAGCGGTTGTATACTCGTAATTGGCTATGCTCCCTCAGTGTTGATGTCTGTTTGTGAATTAGTTGAGCAAGGTCAGCTTCAACCTGCTCTTGTAATTGGGATGCCGATTGGATTTAGCCACGCTCCAGCCGCTAAACGCCGCTTGATGCGTTCTGGCATTCCTTACATCACCCTTGAAGGGACATTAGGCGGTGGTTTATTAGCAGCAGTTGTATTAAACGCGCTGGTAGAGTCTTTATTGGACAAACCAGATTGCCATTGTTATCTGAAATCGTCCCTATCGGGCAACCCGTAAGGCGTTTAGAATTGCCAGTAATGCAACGCCCACATCAGCAAACACGGCCTCCCACATTGTGGCAAATCCCAAAATGCCCAAGACAATGAATACGGCTTTGATCACTAAGGCAAAAATGATATTCTGCCAGACGATCGAGTGCGTTTTACGAGCAATCTGGATTGCTTCCGCCACTTTGGAGGGCGAAAAGCTAAACAACCCCGTTCTGAAGACAGAAGCCCGCGTCACGATCGTAGATGCCTATCTCGCGGGTTCAGTTTTGGTGGGCTTGCTCCTAAATTCATTCTTTGGCTGGTGGTGGGCAGATCCGGTTGCTGGATTGGTGATTGTGGTTTACGGTTTCAAGGAAGGTTGGCGCGCCTGGGTGGAAAGTAGCTACATATAGAACCCATTTGACATCTTTTATAAAGGTGAAATGAGGCACCTACACCCTCTAATCTAGTCGCTATGGCATATTCCAGCAGTCTCACTGATGCAGAATGGGAAATTCTTGAACCCCTGCTGCCTCAGATCTTACCGCA
>JBBSFA010000945.1:0-1830 GCA_038239185.1 Elainellales cyanobacterium
AATCATGAGGAAAATTAAGTTTGAACTATCAACGAAACCCTCTGTAAATTTCCTATTGATTTTTGGGAGTCAGGGTCATAGAAACCCTATTCCACCTTTGTAGGAAGCTGGGTATCAATGGAAAATTTATAGCAAGGAACCTGCCTCATGAGACTACTGTTAGAGGATGTCTGAAAAGGCGTGGATGTGACATCCAAGGGCAAGGGCGCGGCATTCGGGCGACCATTTTTCGGTGAGTCAAAAAACTTTTGTGCCGAATGCCATGCCCCTACAGGTAATTGGCAATACTTTTCAGACATCCTCTTAAGATCCATTCTGCAAGATCCCTATCCAACTGGGCGGCTTCAGTCCCCTAAAAAATAAACCTTAACCGGATCTGCCAGGTCTGATCCGATCGCACAATCTGAATCTGCCGAATAAACTCCCGGAAGTAAAACCGCCGCTCGCTTTCCGATAAATCTAGCCAGAACTGAGGAATCGAGACTGTTTGGGCGATCGCCTTCAGGTTGACGGGCGGCAGTTGGGCAAGCTTTGCCTGCAAGTCAGCCATTTCGGTTCGCAGCTTGTAGGCTCGTAGCGCTGCGGTTTCAGCATCCAGAACGCTGCTTTCTACCAGACTGGGCAACTGCTCTAAGATGGCTTGTTTGGCGGCAACTTGCGCGGTGAGTCCTTGCTTGATGCTATCCACATCCGGCATCGGCGCACCCGACACGGCGCGAGGCAGATCGACACAGATTTGCTGAATCGTCCGATCGAGGACTTGAGCATAGGCGATCGCTTTGCATTTCGGCTGTTCCGGCGGCTGATTGGCGCAAGCAGTTGGACGCAGATATAAATATTCCTGGTCGCTGTGGCGAGCTGTAACCCGACTGATCTTCATTGGCGACTGGCAGTTGGCACAGACGACTAGCCCAGAGAGCGATCGCGGCGAACTAGCAGTCCGGGGCGGCAGGTTGCGGTTGCGGCGCAAGAGGCGATCGACCTGAGCCGCTTCATCGCGCGACAGAATCGGCGCGTGGGTATCCCGCACCACTTCGCCCGTGTGGTAGACCAAATCGCCCCGGTAGACGGCGCTAGCCAGCCAGCGTTTGCCCGTGGAAGCCGAAATTTTTTTACTGTACTTTTTTTGCAAATGGCGAACGCTGCTGCGTAAGGAGCCATAGAGCAAGAAATGGTCAAAGAACTCCTTGACCACGGGCGCGGTGGCTCGATCGAGGATGTATCGATCTTTGCCCCGACGATAGCCATAGGGAGCTTTCCCAGGGGGAGGCAAAGCCTTCACCCGATTCTGGGCATGACCTCGCCGCAAACGCCGCTGCTGTTGATCGGCTTGAATGCTTTGCAGCGATCGCAGCAGATCCGATCGCGTCAGGGGAGTTGCAGCGGGATCAGCGTTGCTCAGGCTTTCTTCAGTCGCAATCAGGCTGATCCCCAATGATTCTAGTTCTGCTAGACGATCGCTGACGGCGGCAACAGAATCGCCTAATTCTTCCAGACGGCGCACCAGCAAGTAACCGATCGGCGCTGTACGACAATCTTGCAGCAGTTGGGCAAGCTGCTGCCGCTCTCCCAAATCTTGATAGAAACGATCGATCGATTGCCCCCAAACGGAGGAATCCGGTGCCGATTCAAACAGCGGATCGCTATAGGAATAGGCATATATTTTGCCAGGTTCAAACCCCGTTTCAGCCGTCATACGTGAGGCAGCCCGAAAGACCGTGAATGTGGCGCGTGAATGTGGCGATCGATACAGACTAAGATAACTGAAACTGAAACTCTTGGATTGAACAAACTGCTAAGTAGATCAACTTAATTTGCTGATAGCAAAAT
>JBBSFA010000946.1:0-1828 GCA_038239185.1 Elainellales cyanobacterium
ATCTGGGCGATCGGGCGATCGCGCAAAAGATCGTGGCTAAACCCTATGCCTATCAGATCGCGACTGTTCCTAGTCCTTCGGCTTATTTGGAACGCTGTCCCACTTCCCCAGCGCAACAGGGTGAACCCGTTTTAAATCCAGCACGGATCGCTCAACTTGTGCAATTGACGCAGGACGCGATCGCCAGTCTAGAGACTCCTTTGCAGTTTGAATGGATGCTCTGCCAGCCGCCTCTAGATTCAGAGCCTAAGCATTCAGAGCCTAAGTTCTATCTGACTCAGGTAACGCCTCAACTGACGATCGCCTATTCACCCAGCCCGAAACCCGCGACTCAGAGAGCAACTCAGACAATCCCCGAAAATCCCGTTTTGCTGAGCGGCATTCCGGCTTCTGGTGGCGTGGTTTCGGCATCTGCCTGGGTGGTTTCGACACAGCCGCCGTTTGAGGTTCCGTCCGGCGCGATTCTGGTTGCCCCGCAAATCTTGCCAGAAATGCTAGTGGGACTGAACCCGATCGCGGGTATTTTGACAGAGCAGGGCGGCGCAACCAGCCACGGGGCAATTTTGGCGCGAGAGCTAGGAATTCCGGCGATTGTGGGATTGGCAAATGCAACTAAGCTGATTCGATCGGGCGAATCGCTGCTGCTGGATGGCGATCGCGGTCAGGTGCAGATTGGGCAGTCTAAACAATTGCCTAAACACTTACCTGAGCGCTTGCCTAAGCAATCGTCTGAACGATCGCCAGCCCCAAACCAGCCTCTAGATTCTAAGACGGCAGGGATGCAAATCTTCGTTTCACTGAGCCAGACTACTTCTCTAACGGCGGCTGAACTGGCGGTGTCGGGCGTAGGTTTGTTGCGATCGGATCTGTTGCTGCTGGACTTGGCAAATCATCCCGATCGACAGCAGCTAGAAGTGGAGTTGACAGCAAAAATTCAGCAGTTTGTAGCCGCTTTTGCGCCGCGTCCGGTATTTTATCGATCGCTGGATGGGCGATCGTTCCAGCATCTAGACAAGCTGCCCGAAACGAATCCAGCGCTAGGAGTGCGGGGAACCTTCAGCTATCAGGTCAATCCTGCCCTGTTTGAGCTGGAACTAAGGGCACTGCGGCGAGTCCAGCAGCAGGGCTACGACAATTTGCGGCTGATTCTGCCGTTTGTGCGAACAGTGGAGGAGTTTAGCTTCTGCCGTCAGCGCGTAATCCAGGCAGGACTAACCCAGGTTGCGGTCTTTCGGCTGTGGATTATGGCAGAAGTGCCGTCGGTTTTGCTGCTGCTGCCAGACTATGTGAATGCTGGAGTTCAGGGAATTGCGATCGGCACAAATGACCTGACGCAGTTGCTGTTGGGAGCCGATCGCGATCATCCGCAGCTAGCGAGCGTGTTTACACCGCAGCATCCTGCCGTTCTACGGGCGATCGAACTCTTGGTTCAAACTGCCAAACAGCTCAATATTCCCTGCCATCTCTGCGGTCAATCTACTCCGGCGTTGATCGAAGCCCTGATCCAATGGGGGATTGATGGGATTTCGGTAGAACCCAATCAGGTTGAAGAAACCTGGAACACAATCTCCAAACTTCGCGATTAGCTTTTGCGCGGGTGCTGCGATCGCAACTTCAGAAATGTGCTTCAAGACGCTTGTGCAGTTGCGATTTTTATTTTATGCTTTGCAACACTGGTGTTTTCACGTATTAACCCAAGCGCCAGTAGACAGGCTTAAGGTGAGGCGCTGATTAGGGTCGCGGACAACTTCCCTAATCAGCTAGCCCTACTGTCTGATACGAGCAGAAGTATAGGCTGATCGATTAAAACACCGATCGCCTCGCTAAT
>JBBSFA010000947.1:0-1827 GCA_038239185.1 Elainellales cyanobacterium
ATTGAAAACGGCGATGCTGCGGCTGATCCAGAAACTACAGCAGGACAGCGCAGAGTTGCCGATCGCGGATCTTGCCGCCAGCTTTCAGGATGCGGTCGCCAGAGCGCTGACCAAACGGGCGATCGCCTGTGCCCTAGACTATGGCTTGACGACGATCGCCGTGGGGGGCGGCGTGGCAGCTAACAGCGGGTTACGGCAGCATCTCCAAACTGCGGCAGAACAGCATCAACTGCGGGTGCTCTTTCCGCCGCTGCAATTTTGTACAGATAATGCTGCCATGATTGCCTGCGCTGCTTCTGATCATTTCAGCCAGGGGCGTACCTCGTCATTGGCGATCGGTGCAGAGTCGCGCATGGCGATCTCAGACGTGATGAAGCTCTATCAGTGATGCTGCTCCAGCACGGCTCGAATCTCGCGAACGATCGCGTCGGGCTGCTCAACCATCGCTAAATGTCCGCAGTTAGGAATCTCGCTGACGTTGTTGCCACAAGACTCAAACGACGAGTGAAAGCTGGCAAGATGGTGGACATACTGAGGCTGGATGATGGCATCATTTGCGCCTGCCACAAAATGAACGGGCTGCCTCAGTCGCGAAACCACTTGGGGCAGTAAATGAACTTCTGCCTCAGTCGTAGAATCTAGCAGTGTGCCAAGGGCAACTTCGGGCTGCACGTTGAGCAAATCCATCAAACGCTGCCTGCCCCAAGTGCGATCGATCGGTTGAGCCACATTGAGGCGGCTCAGCATTACATCCAGGAAAGGCACATAGCTAAGCCAGCGAGGGCGAAAATTGATGATTTGTCGCCCAGCAGCCCGAAAGCGCTCAAATTCTTCTTTGAGGTAAATGCCGCCGCCTGAGTTAACGCAAATCACGCCCGCGATCGTGTCTGGAGCCTGATCTGCCGCCCACAGCGCAATACAACCGCCCAAGGAATGTCCAATCAGCCAAGCTCTCTGAATCTGAAGCTGCTGCAATAACAGCACCAAATCGTTGGCGTAGGCAGCAGGGGTATAAGCCGATCGCGGTGGCGTTGCATAAGCCAGATCAGAGAGACTCCTGCCTGAACCGATCGCAGGCTCTCTAGTGCTGACTCCTGCGATTTCTAAGACCGCAGTTTCTAAAAGGGCGGTTTCTAGAGCAGGATGAGTAGAAACTAACTGAGACTCGCCAAACCCGCGCATGTCGTAAGAAAGGCAGGAGTAACGGCTCGAAAGCCGTTGAATAACCGGTTGCCAGTACGCTCGGCTGAGAAGCCAACCATGCACAAAAACCAAAACAGGAGAGGAATCAGGGGAAGCTGATAGCTCATAAGCATGGGGGAAGCCCAAAATGTTGAGGGTATTGACCATAGGACAGGTATTCTCCAGCGCTCAAAAGCAGCAAGGGGAAAGCTATGAGCGCTAAGCGTAGTTCAGAACCATCTAATTGGGGATATCTCTATCATACGGGCGAGGCTACCCAGTTTGCAGGTTTAGCCGATCGCAGATTGGGATTTTATGCCGCTTGCCTCAAAAACGGCTTGTGACAGCGCATATTCTGTCACGAGAAATCTTGTAAGTTTGTCGGGCACATTATCCTAATCGCCTACGTCCAGAAATTCAGTACAAGAATCAGGATGCATCCCAGATTGATATGCATCCCAGATTGATATTGACCAGCGCAACAGCATTTGGTATTACAGCGTTACGGGAATAGCTATGTCAAGAACTGCTGAAAATAGCCTAAAGCGGGCTGAAGCGATCGCGCTAGACAGCTCCGGCAAAGGTTGGAAAACGGGAACGGGTAAGCTCGACTCGGATCAACTCTACAGTGTCCGATTGAAACAG
>JBBSFA010000948.1:0-1812 GCA_038239185.1 Elainellales cyanobacterium
CTTTCACCGCTATAGCTCGACTTGACATAGGGGTCTAGAGACTTCTCTAACCCCGAAATAAATAGCACATTGACGTGATTGCGATCGGGTAGTGCCGCCACCTGTTGATAGAGGTTGCCATCAACCAATTCTTCCTTTAGCTCCAACTGCTGCATGTGCAGCCTGGGTAAATCTGCCTGGAGCCGCTGCACCAAATCTGCCTGATCGCCTACTACACAGCGGACAAAAAATAGGCTGAACCCTTCTGTGCGCTGGAGCGATCGCACCAGAGACTGATAAGACTCTTCCAGATCAGCGACCACATCGACATCCCAATCGATCGCCGTCGCGGTTGTTGCCACTGCCCCATTCGTGGGTTCATCAACAAAGTTGTGGGGAGCGATCGGCAACCCAGGGGCAGCCTCTACCGCATTGTTCCGGTTTCTAAACAGTTTCGTCAGCCGCTCCCACAGGTGATTGATTCTACTGACTCTCACGATCGTACCGCTCTAACGCTCGCTTAAACCCATCCAATCCGCGTATCAGCGGATGCACATCATGCCAGACCTGCACCTCGCCCTCCTCATCAATGTAGCGATATTCTAAAATGCAGCGGCGAAACAGCAAACTGCGAAATTGATCATCATTCTCGGTAATCAGCTTATCTTGAGACACCCGCACTAATGCCTCCCACTCATGCCCATCAATCACTTTTTGATAGGTATCCCGCAACTCTGAAATCGCCCGTTGCACCGATCGCGTCGAAATCGGCAGCTCTCTCGTATTTTGTAATGCCGCCTTCATCAAATTCATCAAGTTGCGGACATGCCCGCCGCTCATTTCACAGAGCTTGTCCAATGCCTCAGGAGTGTCAAACGCAGCTTCCAACTCCACCCCCGACTGGGCAAACCGAAACCGTTGGCGAATCAGTTCCTTTAGCTTTGCCATCCCAGTTTCACTGATCTCTCCCTGCGGCGTTTTGAGCATAATCATCGGCAGCACTTCCACTGGCTTATAGCGTTCTTCCATCGCCGTCAAATGCACCGAATAGGCCAAAGAAATCGGCACTGTGTAAATCACATGGCAGTTAAACGCCCGCAATTGATCGCTATGATTGACAAAAATTTGTTCATAATTGCTCTGCTGATGTTCACCCTCATAGCGTTCGATGATCCGATCGAGATTATCCACAATCAGGACTAGCTGTTGGGGCTGGCGATCGCCCAAGGCACTGCCAATAAATTCATTCAGAATGTCAATCAAAGACTCTGCCTGCTGTTCTACCTGGCGGCGAATCACTTGCTGCTTGCTGACATTGGTTTTGATCGTGGTAGAGACTTTTCCCAGCGGGGTTTCTGGTGTTTCATAACTCAACCCATCTAGCGATAACTCGGTGACTCCTAAATCTCGTAGATCTCTCAGCAGGCGCTCAACCCATCCCCGAAATTTGTCATCCTGACCAGACCGCGATCGAAGTTTGCTAATCAACTGTCGCGCACAGGCGAGCAAAATATCGCTGTACTCGGTGTTTTCCGGTTCTAAATCCCCATCATCAGCAGCAAAATAGACGACCCGAAAGCCCTGGCGCTGCAAATCATCTTGGAGCCGCAGTAATTCTGTAGATTTGCCTGCGCCCCGGTGTCCAGCATAGAGCTGACAGGTGACTTTTTCTGATCGGACAATCTCTAGCCCCAGCCCCGCCAAAATGTCTTCCTCACCCCGCACCGATGCACAGTCAACCCAGGCTGGATCATTCGCAGGCAAGGGTCATTGCTAACAAGTTAAAAGGGAATCAATTTTGTCAATCTATCAAAAGATATAGATTGACAAAAG
>JBBSFA010000949.1:0-1809 GCA_038239185.1 Elainellales cyanobacterium
AAAGCAGATCCCACTGATTGCCTGTTTCAAAGATATCTAGCTGCTCTATAGGAGTCTTTGTAGGAGCCTTTGTATTTGTAGAGGGCTTTGTCACTGCTTGCCGACTCCACTGAGTTTGAGAAACAGGCTCTTTGGCACGATCGGGCTGCGGTTTTATCGATGTATCTTCTGCGTGAGACAGATAGTTTTTTTCAGCTAATTCCAATGTATCAGCTTCGATCGCTTGAGTATTCTCTATAGAATGACCCTGTCTTAGCCCAACCGCAATGTGAGAATGCTGTTCAATTTGCTGCATCACCTGCTTAGCGCGATCGATCACCGAAGTTGGCAATCCTGCCAAGCGTCCGGCTTCAATGCCATAGGAGCGATCGGCTCCACCCGGACGAACCTGGTGTAAAAAGATAATCTGATCCGGCAGCTCTTTCACCGTCACCTGAAAGTTTGCCACGTTGGACAGGATGGAAGCCAGTTCGTTTAGCTCATGATAGTGCGTCGCAAAAATGGTGCGCGCCCGAAGCTCTGTGGCAAGATGTTCGGCAACTGCCCAGGCGATCGACAGTCCATCAAACGTGGCGGTTGCGCGTCCAATCTCATCGAGCAGCACCAGCGATCGCGCCGTGGCGTGGTTCAAAATATTTGCCGTCTCGTTCATTTCCACCATGAAGGTAGACTGCCCCGTTGCCAAATCATCCACTGCCCCGACGCGGGTGAAGATGCGATCGCACAAGCCCAGCACCGCCGACTTAGCAGGCACAAAGCTTCCCACCTGCGCCATCAACTGAATTAGCCCAATCTGCCGTAGATAGCAGCTTTTGCCGCTGGCATTGGGTCCCGTCAGAATGATCAGGTCAGGCGTAGTCGTGCCGCTTGCGCCCCCTAGCTCGGCTGAATTAGGGACAAAGAATCCCGCAGGCAGCGATTGCTCCACCACTGGATGCCGTCCTTCTCCGATCGCGATTTCCCGAGTCTGCACCATCTGCGGACGGCAATAGCCTCGGTAGACTGCCGCTTCAGCAAAGGCGCAGAGGGCATCGATCGCGGCGATCGCGCTGGCTATCGTGCGAATTGCATCGGCATGTTCAGCAACTTCTAGCCGCAATGCCGTAAAGATTTCGTATTCTAGCTTTTGCTGCTCAGTCCGTGCCGTGTGAATTGCCGATTCGCGATCCTTCAGATCCGACGTAATGTAGCGCTCTTCGTTGGTCAGAGTCTGCTTGCGAGTGTAGCCATCAGGGACTTGATCGGTCGATTTGGCGCGGGAGATGCTGATGTAGTAGCCAAAAGTTTTGTTATAGCCCACCTTCAGGGTAGAGATTCCGGTGCGCTGCCGCTCATTCACTTCAAGCTGGGCGATCCACTGCTCGTCATCCGTGATCTGCTGGCGCAAACTATCCAACTGCGCGTGGATCTGCGGACGAATCAAATCGCCCTCAGTCAGATAGAGCGGCGGCTGATCGACCAGATGTGCCTTCAGCCGCTTGCCCAGTTGTTCCAATAAGGGCGGCACAGTTTGCAGCGATCGCAAATAGGGGGCTTCACCACCTGCCACCAGCTCCGCCAAATCTAGCAGACGGCTGAGCGAATCCGCCAATGCCACTAAATCGCGGGCGTTGGCGCTGCCCGATCCGGCGCGTCCGGTCAGCCGCTCCAGATCATAAATTTGTTTCAGCAGCACTTGCAGGCTTTGCCGCAGTCCGCCATTGTCTACTAGCTCTTGAATCGTGTCCTGTCGGGCGGCGATTGTCTCTAGCTTTAACAAAGGCTGCAACAGCCACCGCCGCAACGCCCGCCCCCCCATCGCTGTAACGG
>JBBSFA010000950.1:0-1788 GCA_038239185.1 Elainellales cyanobacterium
CATTAATATAGCGCCATTCTCGTTGTTTTTGCCAGAATGCTGAGAGCTTTGTCTGAACAAGCAAGATGCCTCGTCCGTTCAGCTCTCGATCGCCCTACACATCTGCTAGTAAGTTGATTCATAATCAGGCATGTTCTGCTGGGTTCTATGATTCCAACGATCGCGCTGATTGCGCATGATGCCAAGAAAGGCGTAATGGTGGCGTTTGCCCAAAAATATGCGGCACTCTTGTCACGCTATCGGTTGATTGCCACAGGTGTAACTGGGCAGCGGCTTCACGATGAAACAGGGCTATCAGTGGAACAAATGCTGCCAGGCAAAATGGGTGGCGATGTCCAAATTGCAGCCGAGGTTGTGACGGGTCATGTTATTGCGGTGATCTTTTTGCTTGAGCAAGCCTATGCACGCCCTCACGAACCAGCGCTTCAAGGGCTTCTTAGGGTGTGCGAACTGCACAATGTGATGCTGGCGACTAATTTAGCAACCGCTGAGGTGATTGCAGCCAGCCTGCGCGATACGCGATCGGCGCATCTCATCTTTAACCCAGTCTCCGGGCAAGGCAACTCCCAGCAGGCGTTGCTGGCGATTCGCCAACTGCTGGCTGTGGAACTGCATCTGACCATTCATCTAACGACAACAGAAATCGGTGCAGAACATCTTGCACAAGCGGCGATCGCGGCAGGAGCGGATTTGATCATTGCCTCTGGCGGGGATGGCACGGTTTCTGCGGTTGCGGGCGCGCTGGTAGGCACAAACATTCCCCTGGGCGTGATTCCTAGAGGCACCGCTAACGCCTTTGCTGTAGCGCTGGGCATTCCTTTCAATACCCAGGCTGCCTGTCAGACCATTCTGGCTGGCATGACGCAGATCATTGATGTGGCTCGTTGCAACGGCTTGCCGATGATTTTGCTAGCAGGCATTGGGTTTGAAGCCGAAACGGTGGAGAAAGCGAACCGGGAAATTAAAGATCGCTTTGGTCCGCTGGCATATATTCTGGCAGGTGCTCAGCAGTTGAACGAGCAGCAGTCATTTACGGCTCAAATTGAGGTGGATGGCAAAGTCAGCGAATTTCAAGCAGCAGCGATTACGATCGCCAATGCGGCTCCGCCTACCTCTGTTTTAGCGCAAGGCTTTGGACAGGTGATCGTCAACGATGGGCTGTTGGAAGTCACGATCGGCGCGGCTCAAACGCGGGTACAGGCGATCGCGGCAATGCTGCAACTGTTTGGTTCTGCACTCATCCGCGTGGCACCCAATCGTGAGGATATCATCTGCCTTCGCACCAAGCAACTCAAAGTCACAGCCGAGCCACCGCAAAAGGTTGTTCTGGATGGCGAAATTATTGGTACAACGCCTGTGGAAGTAGAGTGCATCCCGGCGGGTCTAACCGTTTTTGCGCCGCCGCTGTTGACTGCCCCGCCACCGCTACCAGTCATCGCTGAAGAGGGAACTGAAGAGGGAGCTGAAGAGTGGTTTCGAGAAGCTTGAGCCAGACACAGGCGGTAAACGTCTGCGATCGCTTGCCCCAGTTCCCCGCGCTTTGCGTCGCTCACGCTAGAAAAAAGGGGACTTTCAACGGTTCGGCTCCCTCCTTCTACGCGCCCAGCGCATCCCCGAAGGAGCTTCGGAGGCTTGGGGCTGTAACTAGCCCAAGCCATCAGCGCAGTAAGGGTCGCCGTCTCGTTGCGTAGCGAACGATACCGCCTGGCAAGCTTCTTAGCCACATTCTATCTCTAAGGAGTCATAACGTTCCCTGAGAGAACAACGCTGTTTTCGAGGAGCTTACAC
>JBBSFA010000951.1:0-1761 GCA_038239185.1 Elainellales cyanobacterium
CATTCAGGCAGAGTGCTTCCCAAATCAGGGCGTTGTCTCGCCAAACCTGCACGGACAGCATGGCGCGTTCTTCGACCGTGTACTCATTGGCAATCAGCGCATCGATCGCCTGGGGCAGTTGACTCAGATATGCCTCGGTCAAAAACCCCATGTGCCCCGTATTGACGGTCAGCAGCGGAATCCCGCAGGTCGCCACCTGCCGAAATGCTGACAGCACCGTGCCATCGCCGCCCAGCACAATGCCGAACTCCATGCCTTCCTCAAATCCAGGCGGCACGAGCTGCGTAATCGGCGTATGGCAAATGGGACGACCCACTTGCGAAAAGCCCAGAATGCCGCCGATTCCGCTGACAAGGTGAACCTGCCAGCCCATTGCCGTCAGCTTTTCTTGCAGCTCTTGGGCAATACGACAGGCGATCGGCTTTACATCGTTGTAGATAATCCCCGCTTTGGGCACACTCGCTATCCAGTCTCAAAAGGTCAGACGTACCAAGCTGCAACTGAAAAATCCAGCAAGTTCAGAGTAAAGCTACGCCTCAAGCTGCAACAGGCAGCTAAATCCCGCTTGATTCCGAGTCGCACTTTCTCAGTTGCGCTTTGTTATCTAGAGTAACGCGGAGTGCGCTCGATCGAGCGATACGCCGGGAATGACCTATGATCGATAGGCATTGGAAAGTGTTTCCATAAAAATTATTTAAGCTTTACAATTCATAATCTTATTGCCAGATTCCTTTACATTTTGTTACAACTGAATGCGGAACTGTAAGCGGAAAATTGCATGTTTGGAAGTATCTTAGGCTCCCAAAATCAAGCCGGCACAGACTTTGGCGAACGAATGCTGAACGCAGCGGCGGCTCAGTCTATTCGCCACTTGTTTAGCAAGAGCGAGTCTATTGAGGTGGCGGTGCGCTGTTATCCGTCCAGCAAGCTGTTGCAAGGCAGTATTGACAGCTTCAAGATGAGCGGTAAAGGGTTAACAATTCGACGGCAATTTGAAGTCGAGGATATGTCGTTTGAAACCGACGCGGTGTCGATCGACTATGCCTCCGTTTTGGGCGGCAAATTGCGCCTGAAGCAGCCCACCCAAGCCGTAGCGCAGGTAATTCTCTCAGAGGATGCGATTAACCGCGCTTTCACGGCTGACTTAGTGCAGCAGCGACTCCAGAAAGTCGATCGCCCCGAACTCACCGATCTGTCCGGCGGCGAACCCGTTTCTTTCCGATCGGTGACTATTCAGCTTCTGCCAGACAATCGGGTCAAGATTGCGGCAGAAACGGATCTGCCCAACAAAAAAGATGTGCCAATCCGGCTAACGGCGACCTTGACGATCGAAAAGCGCCGCCGGGTCAGCTTCAAAGATCCCCAGTTTGATGCCGAAGCCGTGCCAGAAGAGATGCGGGGATTGGCAGAAACGCTGTCGCTCGCCTTCGCTGAACTGCTCGACAGTATGGTGGATCTCGATCGATTTGATTTGGATGGCGTACAGCTCCGGTTAAACCGTCTGGAAACGAACGGTAAACAGCTTGTGTTCAGCGGCTATGCTCAGATTGAGCATTTTCCAGGCAACGGCTAGGCGATCGGGCAGAAAGCTCTCGCCGATCGCAGTATGCTGTTAGCTGAACGCAAGCGGTGGAGAAAGACACCATGTTGACTGGCAACTTCTTTGCCCTAGGCGGGATTGTCATGGTTCCCCTGCTGGGATTATCGATCCTGGCGATCGCGCTCATTTTGGAGCGCAGTCTGTTTTGGTGGCGCGTCTCG
>JBBSFA010000952.1:0-1752 GCA_038239185.1 Elainellales cyanobacterium
AAAGAAAGCGTATGAGGTAATTAGATAAATGCAATTTCGACTTGTTCTCCAATCAAAATAAGTAATATATGAAGCTAAGGTGTGGAAATCACGGCATGACCAAAGGACTTGTGCTAGCATAGTTCATTAGAATATTCAGTAGACACGTTATCGCAGTGCTGGCAACTCCACCCGGAGCACTGCGCCAATACGTAGGAGCGCGTCTAACGACTATGTCCAAGCAGAATTTGTAAAACTTACCTTGCCCGAATTTCAGGCGAAGAGAATATGAACCAGCAGGTTGCTCAACCGATGGAAAAATTCCAGCGTCAAGTGCGATCGCTCGTCGATACAAAAGTCATTCGATCCACAGACAAACTCTGGAAGATCGCGTTGCTTTATGGCGACGATTGGTCTTACTGGAAACGCGAACTAGAGGATTTTGATTTTTCAATGCAAGATCCGATCGGAGATTTATTAGCCGTAGAGTCCTGGGAAGATAGCGACAATTAGGCTATCTCCTACCGCCATCCTGCCGTACTGCCTACCCCATCTGCAATCCTGCCGCGATCGCGCTATCCAAATGCTTCAGCAGCGTTTCCTGCGGTAGCGCCCCTTGGAGATGGCTCCAGGGTAAGAGGCGATCGCGGCTCCAGGTTGCATGAACGGTGTCTTCAAGCTCTGGGAGCTGCCCGCGCAGTTCCTTAAACGCGCGTCGGAAGCTGCCCAGCGTGTCGCCATAGTGTCTCGTCAGCTCTAGCAGCGGCGAGAGGCGGCGATCGCCTCTGGAAATCAGCGCTTGAATCACCGACCAGCTATAGCTTTCTGGGCGAAAATCGATGCCATGCGGACGGAGTTGCTTTTGCAAAAGCTTGAGCCGCTTCTCTGCCGCTAGATTCACACCAAACCACTGAAAAGGCGTATGGGCTTTGGGCACAAACGTGCTACAGCCGAAAGTTAGCCGCAGCCCCGGAGCCGATTTTTTAAGCTGCTTCAGTAGTGCAACTGTCTGCTCTAGATCTTCCGATTCCTCGCCCGGAACACCCGCCATGCCGTACAGCTTCAGCGCACTCAGCCCACCCGCTTTGGCGTGGACGGCAGCTTGAACGATTTCATCAGTCTCAAGCTTTTTATTGATAATGCGGCGCAGCCGATCGCTGCCGCTTTCAATGGCGATCGTGATCGATCGGGAGTCGTGGTTGACCAGAACCCGTGCCAGCTTTTCTGTCACAGTGTTGGTGCGGACGGAGGAAAGGCTGATCCGCACATCGTCGTATTGGGGGCGATCGAGATGATCGAGCAGCGCTTCAAATTCGGGATGCTGCGTCACCGATGCACCCAGCAAACCCAGCCGATTGGTCACCTTTAAGCCCCGATCGATCGCCGGAATCAGCGAGTCTTCCAAGTCCGCAGTCCGAAAGGGCAAGGTTAGATAGCTGGCTAAACAAAAGCGACACATTTCAGGACAGCTTCGCACTACTTCCACCATGTAAATGCTTTCCCACGCGGCTTTTGCCGTCACCACGGTCGAAGCCGACAGGACGTTGCTCCGATAGGTTTGCTTCTGGATCTGCGCTGGGATGGCGGAGTCAATTGGCTCGATCGCGGTAATTTCGCCGTCCGGGCTGGCATAGCTCACCTGATAGAGGCTGGGCACATAGATTCCTGGCACTTGAGCCAACTGCCGGAGCTGAGTCTGGCGATCGGCATGGCGCACGGACTGAAAGGCTTGAATAAATTCGCCCAGCAGCAGTTCACCATCGCCCAGCAAAA
>JBBSFA010000953.1:0-1743 GCA_038239185.1 Elainellales cyanobacterium
ACTGACAAATTTAGCAAATGACATCGAAAAACTGTTACTTACAATACGCATTATATGGGATAGCTCTGAATAGACCAATAGGTCAAAAAGTACGAAGTTTCAGTAAAACTATGATTTTCAGGGGGTTTCAGAGATTTTCCGGTCGGGTGAGCGCACAAGATTTGCTGGAACTTTATTTATGGGCAAATAATTTTAAGAATGCGTGAATGCACGGAATAAAGTTTGTGTTTCTCCGTGATGATCCCTATTGTCTAAAAAGATGTCTAAGTATTAATCGCTTGTCTAAGTGTTAATTGCTATATTCATCCGCTAGCGCAATCTAGTCTTGCTGCTATCGCTTCAGAAGTTGGTGCCTCCCCGCAACACCCAGCGCAGTTTTAGTAGAGTTCCCTACACAACCATCCAAAACCCAAAAGTCTAGCTAGTTCGCTCATGGGATGAAAGCTAAACCTTGGAGCATCAAGACCAGGTTTGGCGGTTTTGACTTGCTCATGAACGTGGCTTAGAGAGCAAAGCTGGACATATTTTTCGATCGATCTGAAATGGCACGCAAACCCTTTCACTTGCCTTGAGCTTTTGACTTACTTTAGAAAATAGGTATCTAGATGAACAGGAAAGTTCTCGTTACGGGAGGAGCTGGATATATTGGCTCGCATACCGTTCGCCAACTTGGAGAAGCAGGATATGAGATTGTTGTATATGACAATCTTTCAACAGGATCAGCCGCTGCTGTGACGTATGGAGAATTGGTGGTTGGCGATTTAAAGGATCTCGATCGCCTGCAACAAACGTTTGCCCAACATAACTTTGAGGCAGTGCTCCATTTCGCCGCCAGCATTTCAGTTCCAGAATCGATCGCCAATCCTTTGCAGTACTACACCAACAATACGCAAAACACGCTGAATCTTTTGCGTTGCTGCGAACAGTTTGGCGTGAAGCAGTTCATTTTCTCTAGCACTGCCGCCGTTTATGGCGAACCTGAAGAAAATCCAGTGCGGGAAACGCTGCCGACGAATCCAATTAATCCCTATGGTCGCTCTAAACTGATGAGCGAGCGGATCATTCAGGATTACAGTCAGGCTTCTGGGCTGAGATACGTGATTCTGCGATACTTCAACGTGGCAGGGGCAGATCCGCAGGGACGGATGGGGCAGATTGGTCGCAAAGCCGAGCATTTGGTCAAAGTGGCTTGCGATACAGCGCTGGGTCGTCGTCCTGCCGCCAAAATTTTTGGCACTGACTTTCCAACTGCCGATGGGACAGGCATCAGAGACTTTATCCACGTTGAAGATTTAGCGGCTGCCCATATCAAAGCGCTGGAATATTTGGGTGCAGCGGGAGAGAGTCAAATCCTCAACTGCGGCTATGGACAGGGTTATAGCGTCCGGCAAGTCTTAGAGCGGATGCAAACGATCGCAGGCGTTGACTTCCCGGTGATTGAAGTAGAACGGCGCGCTGGAGATCCTGCTTCGGTGATTGCCTGTGCCGATCGGATTCGAGAACTGCTGGGATGGCAACCCAAATTCAATGAGTTAGATCTGATTCTTGGCACTGCACTCGCCTGGGAAAAGCGACTCATTGTTTTAGCAACGCTGGAAGAAAGCCTCTACCAAACGAATTACCGCCTGGGTGCAATTCTTTTACACAACAGCTTTATTTCTCAAGCTGATTTGGAGGTCGCTTTGGTTGAACAAATCGGCACCCCCAAGAAGCTAGGAGATCTTCTGATAGAGAAATCTTTGA
>JBBSFA010000954.1:0-1726 GCA_038239185.1 Elainellales cyanobacterium
AGATGTTCGAGCATGGCGATCGATCCCTCCCCATGTGGGCTAACCGCAGCCACTTGGCGATAGATCGGCAATGCACCAAAGAGCGTTAGCAGCACCAAAATCAGAGTGGCGATCGGCGAGAGAGAGCCTGCTGCCAGTGCCGCAATTCCGGGTTGATAGCCCAGGGTCGAGAAGTAATCAACACCCGTCAGACACATCACCTGCCACCAAGCATGTTTTTGATGAGGGTGTCCTTCCTTCTCACGCCGTTCATCCTTCAGCAACCAGCGCACGAATTTCTTGCGGTATCGCTTGGTTCGATTTATCTGTTTAGCCATTCAATGCTGCTCCTACTGTGTGGCGATTCAAAGGTGTGGCGATTCAAAAATATCGCAAGCCGCTGTGACCAAATGTATTTCTTCTAAGCCAGTCGCGAAATCTTAAATACGAGATCTTGAGAAGCATTAATGGGTCGTTGTTAAGAATTGACCGATCGCCAGCATTATCCTTATGTTTTAGTCTGCCCTACTCGATTGAATCTAATCATCTAGGACATTGAGCACTGATTTCAAGCAACTTGTTTTAAGACAACTCAAAAAAAAGTGATAGATCTGACTTTACACCTCTCTCCTGCCAACTTGCGATTACAAACAGGATTGAGCGAGGGCGATCGCCTGCTCTCATGCATCAATTTGATCAGACGGGTGCCATCTTTTTTCAGTGAGATGCGTTGCGACGCACCCTACAGGTCTACCAGGGTATAAATAACTCTGTCAGCTTCTTTAGAACTTTGGAAATCTACAAAAAGCCTGAAATATACGAAAACCTGACACCCATAGAGATTGGATGTCAGGCTTTTGTTACAAACAGTCGATTAGCAATATTGCTGAAAGATGGATGAATCCATCTTTCAGCAATTATTTCGATCGGTCAATCAACCTACTTATTGGGTTGAGGAGTCAACCTTAGATAAGGCTTGACAGCGGTATAGCCCTTCGGAAACTTTTGCTCAAGCTCTTTGGGGTCTTGAATCGAAGGCACGATTACGACATCATCGCCATCCTTCCAGTTGACAGGAGTGGCCACACCATAATTGTCTGTCAACTGGAGCGAATCGATCACCCGCAGGATTTCATCAAAGTTGCGCCCCGTGCTGGGGGGATAGGTCAAAGACAAACGCAGCTTTTTACTGGGATCAATGACAAAAACGGTTCTCACTGTCACCTTGGCATTGGCATTAGGGTGAATCATGCCATAGAGTTCAGAAACCTTCTTATCGTCATCTGCCAGCAGCGGATAGTTTAACTGCGTGCTTTGAGTTTCTTCGATGTCGCCAATCCAGCCTTTGTGAGAGTCTTCATCATCAACGCTGAGCGCAATCACTTTGACGTTGCGCTTGTCAAATTCAGGCTTGAGTTTAGCAACTTCTCCTAGCTCGGTGGTGCAAACAGGAGTATAGTCGGCGGGGTGGGAAAACAGTACCACCCAGCTATCGCCTGCCCAGTCGTAGAAGTTGATTTCACCCACCGAGGATTTTTGAGTGAAATTGGGAACGGTGTCACCTAATTGAAGAACCATAACTGACTTCCTGTAGTCTCAAGAACAAAGATTGAAAGCAAAAAATGCTGGGGTTGGATAAAAATATCATCCCATAAAAGGGGGTAAATCTAATTGAAACCTCGGCATCTTGCTCGGAAAACAGATAATTCGATCTCATCGTCCACTTCAGCGCGCAAAAATCGTTCAT
>JBBSFA010000955.1:0-1722 GCA_038239185.1 Elainellales cyanobacterium
GGACTAGCCTCTCCAAACCTGTGCGGGTTGCTCTAGAGGCAGGATTGTTTCCACCCGGTTGCTCCTTCTTCGATTATGGCTGCGGACATGGTGGAGATATTCAACACATCGCAACACAAGGCTTTGCCAGCTCTGGTTGGGACCCCTACTATCATCCCGACACAGCCTGCATCTCCGCCGATGTTGTGAATCTGGGCTATGTCATTAACGTGATCGAAGACCCGACTGAGCGGCGAGAGGCGCTGTTGAAAGGTTGGGCATTGACCCAGAAAGTTTTAGTTGTCGCGGCTCAAGTGCTGATTGAAGACCGCTTTAGGGGCATGGTGGCTTACGGAGATGGGGCGATCACCCGCCGCAACACCTTCCAGAAGAACTATGAGCAAGAAGAACTCAAGGTTTATGTCGATCAGGTTTTAGGCGTTGATGCCATCCCCGTTGCCCTGGGAATCTATCTGGTCTTCCGCGATGAGGCACAGGCACAGAGTTTTCGAGCCTCTCGCTTTCGATCGCGTGCCACCACTCCTAGAGTTAAAGCTAGCGTCAAGCGGTTTGAGCAATATCAGGAAATGCTGGCTCCCTTGATGGCGTTTTTCACAGAGCGCGGACGGTTGCCCATTGAGGCGGAAGCCCAGGAGTTTGCGGCTTTGCAATCAGAATTTGGGACGCTCCGGCGAGCCTTTCAGGTAGTCCTACAGGCAACAGAAAGTCAAGAATGGGATGCGATCGCTGAGAAACGCCGCCAGGATTTGCTGGTCTATCTTGCCCTCAGCCACTTTAGCCATCGCCCCAAATTACGGCATCTTGCCCCTGTTGTTCAACATGACATCAAGGCTTTGTTCGGCAGCTATCAGCAAGCTTGTACTGCCGCAGATTTGATGCTGTTGAGCCTTGGGAATTTACAGGTGATGGCGGAGCGATGTAAAGCCAGCGCGATCGGCAAAAAGCTCTCCAATTCCCTTTGGGTTCATGTCTCTGCCCTAGATTCCCTTGATCCGCTGCTGCGTCTCTACGAAGGCTGCGCTTCTCGCACGATCGGTCGCCCGGAAAAGGCAACAGTGGTTAAATTCCACGCCAGCAAACCCAAAATTTCTTACCTGTTCTACCCAGACTTTGATAGCAATCCTCATCCGTGCCTCTGCACAAGTATGCAGATTGCTCTGCAAGACCTGCATGTCAGCTACCGGGACTATGACTCAGAAGATAACCCGCCTGTGTTGCACCAGAAGGATTTGCTAGTACAATCGGACTATCCACTCTATGAAAAGTTTGCCAAGCTGAGTCGGCAAGAGGCGGATTGGGGGTTATTGGATGATTTTGGAAAGATCCGCGATCGCAGAGGTTGGCAGAAGTGCCTAGACGATCACTGTGCTGAGCTTAAGGGGCATCGGGTCGTTTGGAGTAAGAACGCTGATCCATATCGGATGAAGTTAGTGCGATCGTCAATGCGGAAAAGACTAACTGAACGGCAAGGGGAATAACGATGCTCGATTTAGCACAGCTTATCAATTAGCTTGTCGTATTCTGCGTGAGTTCCGATCCAAAACCAAGAAATACCGCTTTCCACCTCAACACCTAAAGCGCGGTAATCTAATCCTGCTCGAACTGACCAGTGCTTTCTATCGATTTTCTTGAAATGCAATGATGGATGTATGGATCAGCTTTCAAAAGTTCGTAATACTGGTCTGCCGTCTCCTGCATAGTCTTAGGCAAATCGTCATAGCA
>JBBSFA010000956.1:0-1701 GCA_038239185.1 Elainellales cyanobacterium
AACACCCCACGGATGCAACAAATAGCTCAAAGCCTCTAGTGTTGCCTGGTCATCCTCCACAATCATCACCCTGGCAAACTGAGTCGATGCTGGATGCTGTTCTAGCGCCAGATCTAGATTTGGAAAAGACTCCTGTTGCGGTGGAGCTTTGAGTCGGTAGCCCAGTCCATACACTGTTTCAATGATATCTATAGTCATGCCAGATGCCTTCAGCTTCTGACGCAATTCTTTAATGTGATTGGTGACAGTGCCCTCGATCGGTGACACATCCGATGACCAGATTCGATCGAGAATGGCACTGCGGCTAAAGACTCGCTGCGGATTTTGCAGCAGCAGTTCTAATAAGCCATATTCCTTCGGGGTGAATGACAAGAGCTGCCCCCGATAGGTCACTTCAGCCGGAACCGGGTCAAGACAGAGTTCTCCCCAAGTCACTTTGGAGGGAGTGAGTCTTGAATCCTTGCGGCGCAGCAAAGCTCGCACCCGTGCCAGCAACTCTACTGCATTAAACGGCTTGATCACATAGTCATCGGCTCCGGCATCCAAGCCAGCGGCGATATTGGCGCTTGTATCAATTTCCGCTAAGAGCAGAATCGGCGTGCGATCGCCCTTTGCCCGCAGTTGGCGACACAAAGCAATTCCATCCAACTTGGACAGCGAGACATCTGAAATAATTAGGTCATACGTATAAGTGGTGCTCAGCGCTAACCCCGCTTGACCATCGGTTGCGACCTCTACCGTATAAGCATAGCTAGCAAGCGTTTTCGAGAGTAATGCTCTGGTGAATTCATCGTTGTCTATGACTAGGATCTTCATGGCGATCGCTCCCTACTACAACGACTAGGGCAAATGGGAATATCAGCTAAAAAACTGCTTTCGACTTTTCCAGCCTTACAGGTGTTTTGCCCATTGAGCCACAAAGCAGTTGATTGGAGCAGTACTGATTTCGCCCTTCAGACTTTGCACTATAGAGTGCCCGATCTGCTGTTTGAATTAGCTCCTCTGGAGAAAATTCAAGCGCAGGAATGAGCGTGGCAACGCCCATACTTAAAGTGACTGTGCGACTGACTAGGGAGCGTCCGTGAGGCAGACTTAACTTCGCCAGTGTGGTTTGAATTTGCGCTGCAACCTGAAACGCGCCTTCAGCGGTTGTGCCGGGTAGGATGACCGCAAATTCTTCTCCACCGTAACGAGCCGCTAAGTCGGCAGGGCGATGAACGCTTTGCTGAATGGCTTGAGCCACTTGTTTCAGACAGTCATCGCCTGCCAAATGTCCATAGTGGTCGTTATAGAGCTTGAAAAGGTCAATGTCGCAGAGGATTAGCGATAACGGAGCCTGTTCGCGCCGGAGCCGCTTCCATTCTTGTTGTAAAACTCGGTCGAAACAGCGGCGGTTGGGAATCTGAGTTAGCCCGTCAATATTGGCTAAACGCTGCAACTCCTGATTTGCCTGTCGCAGAGCTTCTTCTGCCTGCTTGCGTTGCATAAACCTATCCACTTGCAGGGCGATCGTGCTCACCAATTTCACCAGTTTAGGATCAAGCTCACTCTGGCTGCGCTTGAAGAAGACTAAGACTGCCAGGACGTTTTCATCCACGACGATCGGTACTGCAAAAGCCGTTTTTAGACCCGCTGTCTTCAGCGGAGTTGATCGCAAAAACATGGGAGTGGTCTCAGAAGCATCGACAAGCCAGTCGGGTC
>JBBSFA010000957.1:0-1660 GCA_038239185.1 Elainellales cyanobacterium
CGTGTTGAACAAGCGCGGTCGAGCGGTGACGGGCAGCAACGGCAAACCGCTGTTCGCCAACGTCGAGTCAGGACAAAGCTTCGATCTCAATGAGTCTCAGCTCGCATCGGGAACTTACTATCTGCGAGTTCAAAGCGCTGAGGGCAGAAACGAGGACTATAGCCTGAAGCTAGGTATTGGGTCTAGCGCTTCGTCTGGTGGCTCTTTGAGTGATGCTAGAGATCTGGGCAACCTCAGCATCGGGCAAAGCCAATCGGGCGGGGGATCGGTTGGCTCTAATGATACCGATGTCTATAAATTCGGGATCGGCGGCACTAGCCGGATGGTGTTCCAACTGGCTAACAACGGCTTCAACAATCCGATCGCCCTAACTGTGCTCGACAGCAGCGGCAAGACAGTTCGCAAGAACAACGGCAGCTTCTTGTTTCTCAACGTCAACAGCGGGGATAGCGGCTCGCTGATTGCGCCAACCTTACGATCAGGGACGTATTTCCTCCGCTTCACGGATCAAAACGGGAGCAGTGATCCCTACAACTTCCGCGTGACGCGATCGGCGGCTACCAGTCCGTTGTAATCGCTTGATTCTAGGCATCTGGGCGTGTTGGGTGGTTCTCATCCAGCACGTCATTTTTTTGGTAAAACCAGGGAAAATTCTGCATTAGCACATCCCAGCGAGAGCAGTGCCAATAGTCAACCTGAGAAGCAATTAGCTCCTCTACATTCACTTTCAGTTCGCTCCAGCCTGAAATATGAACGCGAGGCTTCCAAGGTAAAGGCGTTGTCCAGCTAATCGTCCAGTCGCTCCGAATCTCATCGCCTGTGCGCTGAATCTGCTGAACCTCATAGACGCAGTTCAGAAAGAAAAGACTCATAAACCCGATCAGCCCTCTGAAGAGAGTCCGCCCCCGAAACTGACTCAGCGGATCTCTGAAGTACATATCTTTGGCATAAAGACTGAAGTTTTGATCCTTTGGAAATTTACGATAGTCTTCCTTAAGCGCGTCTAAAATATCCATTTGCGTCAAAAGATGCGTTCCCAAACATGCTACCTCGTAGATACTAATGGATGCGATCGCCCTCCGCCTCAAACCGCAGCAAGATCTGAGAGCCGAATTAGAAGCTTTTGTGCAGAACCAAGCGATCGAAGCCGCTTGTATTGTGACTTGCGTGGGGAGTCTGACAAAAGCGACGTTGCGGTTGGCAAACCAGTCCGAAGCGATCGTTTATAACGGCAAATTTGAAATTGTTTCGCTCACAGGCGTGATGTCTCGCTGGGGATCGCACTACCATATGGCGATCGCAGACTCGACGGGGCAAACGATCGGCGGACATTTGATGAGCGGTAACCTGATCTACACCACGGCTGAAATTATTATCGGCATTTTGCCTCAGTTCAGCTTCAGGCGAGAGCTAGACGAGGCAACGGGTTACCGCGAACTAGCAATCTATGATTTAACGAAAGAAAATTGATCTTCAGAAAACTTTTAAATTGTTGTAGACAAATGCCAAAGCTTTGCTCTATCATGAGTAGCTGTTGCCAAAACAGGAAATAAGGGAAGTTTCCCACCCTGTAAGCGGATACTGAATTGATTTTGCAAAGGTTCAATTCAAGTCCCGGCACTCTTGAGGCTGTGATAGGCGATCGAACTTTTAGACTTGC
>JBBSFA010000958.1:0-1643 GCA_038239185.1 Elainellales cyanobacterium
AAAGACTGAATTGGGCTGACTCAGGGCTTCGATCGCAGTTGCGTCTTGAATTTCGGGCAGGAGGAACGGCTTTGAAGCAGGATTGAAGCCAAACCCTAGAATGAAGAAATCCTGATTGGTTTGGCTATTTCGCCAGGGTAAATAGCCAATGTATAGCGGCGTTGCCTGCGCCACATCGGGTTGTCCTGCCGCCTGATAGAGGCGTTCTTGTGAAAAGGGCTTGGTAGCGGTTCCACTCACCGATAAAGGCGAAACCAGGTAAACATCTGCATCTAGATGATTGTAGAGCAGCCCTGCAGTTTCTGAGAGCGCTCCCAAAAAGCCTAGATTAATGAACACTAATAAAACCGCAAAAGCAACTCCTGCAATACCGATCAGTAATCGGGTGCGATCGTAAACTAGATTCGATAAGGCAACGACATTAAACATGGTTGATTGAGCAGGAGAGATGATTGAGCAGGAGAGAAAAGTTAGTTAGAAGGCTGGGCAGAAGGTTCAGCCTTCGGCTGAACTTCGATTTGAGCATCCACTTGCAGATTGGTAAATTTCCTGACAGGTTTGCTGTCCAGTAGGCGCACCTTCACTTCTATCACCCTCGCGTCGCTCATGGCGCTGGGATCGTCGTTCAGCAGATCGTTTTTGTAAATTTGAGTCCCAATTTCTGTAACTTGCCCCCAGAGCGGATCGGTGAAAGCTTTGTTGCGGCTGACAATTTTGACAACCTAACCGGATTTCACTAGCCGAATGTCGGATTCATTTACTTCGGCAATCACCTGCATTGTGCGCGTATCCGCGATCTCGACAATGCTGCCTTTGCTGCGCCCATCATCGCCAATGCTCTCTCCTTGCTTCGTCAAGATCCGCAAAATTTGCCCTGCTTGAGGGGCACAAATGATCGTATTTTCCAGCACTACTTCAGCTAGCTGGACGGCTTGCTTAGCGGCATCTACCTCGCTGTTGGCTTGAATCCAGGCTGTGTTGCTCCGTGCGGTGGTGACTTGGGCTTGCCCACTGGCGATCGTTCGATCGCGGGAGTCAATTAACTGCTGGAGCGTCTCTTCGCCTTGGCGAATCTGCTGGATGAGCTGATCGACTTTGGCTTGCCGCTGATCCAAATCGCTTTGGGAGGTTGCTCCCTGAGCCATCAAGAATTGATAGCGCTTCAGCTCTGTGTCAGCCAGCGATCGCTCCGATTTCAAGCTTTCCACCGATGCTCTTTGAGCCGCAACGCCGCTATCTTCAACTGATGGGGTGAGCGCAGACTCAAGGGTGCGTTCTTGCAGTTGGGCTTGACTGTACTGGGTTTCTGCACCGAGTCGCCATTGGGCGGCTTGAAGCTGCTGTTTGGCTTTTTCCAGCTCGGATTGCCGTTGTTGATAGCTCTTGAGATAGCCGATGATTTGCTTTTGCTCAACCCAATCTCCTTCTTTGACTAAAAGCTGTTCCAATATTTCGTTAATTGGACCTCCCACCTTGACTACGCCAGAGACGGGATCAATCCGACCCAGTGCCGCCACTTTTACCGGGTCTGCAACGGGCTTAATTTCGGCGGATTCAGCGGTGGCGGTCGATCGCACCAGCAGCTTTAGCCCAATCAAGGGAATGGCGATCGCCCCTACGATCAGCGCTAGCGTGCCGACCAG
>JBBSFA010000959.1:0-1642 GCA_038239185.1 Elainellales cyanobacterium
AAGCCCCCCACGATGACATGAAAGCCGATCGTTCCACCCTTGAAAGCAGGCACAAAGGCAATATCGTTAATTTCTGCGTGAATGGAGTTATCGCGTCCGCCTTCGATCGCAATATTAAACTTGCGCGGCAGATTGGTAAATTCAGGATTGCCTTCACCGTTGCCAGTGATCATATCCTGCACCTGCTGCGCTAGCTCTCGCACATCAATCAGCTCATCGCCGTCCAAGCCCGCGATCGGCGAGGTCGTAATGTTGCGAACGTTGTCCATGCCAGACTGAATGCTGGTCATGCCTGCGGCTTTCAGCCGACGGAAGATATCCGGCACATCTTCAATCCGCACGCCGCGAAGCTGGAGATTCTGGCGCGTGGTAATGTCGGCGTTGCCGTCTTCCCCATAGCGTTGAACGATCTCTGCCAAAACCCGCAACTGTTGACTGGTGAGGATGCCTGCTGGCAGCCGCAGCCGCATCATAAATTTGCCGGGTGTTACAGGTCGAAAAAAGATGCCGAGCCACTTGAGCCGATGTTCGCGATCGGTTTCATCCATTGCTTCCCAGCCAATCTGGGCAAAATGGTCAAGCTCTTGTTTGACCGCCAAGCCGTCTTTCTCGGCTTTGAGCTTTTCAAACTTGTTGAGACTAGTAGATTGATGCGTGACTACGCTGGTCATGGTGTCCTCCTGGTATAGGACGGAGCTGTAAGTCCACTGCTGTAATACAGCCGTTAAGCCGTAGATTAAGGATGTTTAAAGACTAATTTCGTAGCTTTGGTTACAAAACTTATCGCTTTATGCAACTTCTGCATGTGTTAAATGCAAAGGCTGCATTCCAAGCGCAAAAACTACTGGAAATCGCGATCGGGCTGTCGGAGAGAGCGATCGACAACATAGGGAACGGCGACTGCTTCGGCAGACACATAGGGCTGAGCAGCATTCAATTTCGAGATCAGCCATGCAAAAATTAGATTCATCGCAGACTCCTTTCAGTAGAAGATTAAAAAGAGATCAAAAACAGCCAAAATTAAAGGTTGTTGCTTCGACTCTACTCCTTTAGATAGATTCGATTCTGTAGCCGATCGATCGGTTTTCATGGGTCGGCACAAGCTCAAAATTATCTTTCCTCAATACTTAATTCATGACTTCCTCGATTTCCAAAAGCATTCCCCATTTTCAAGAAAAAAATCGCTTAAATCCCTATAATCCGGGCGATCGAATGCCTCTCGAAACTTACAGTACGGCGCTCGATTATCTGGTGATTGGCTGCGTTGATTTGGTGTTCACCTGTCAAGCGCAAGATCGATCGCAAGTGCTGCTTGCCCAGCGCGATCGCCCTCCCCGCGCTTCGTGGTGGCTAATTGGCGGCAGAATGACCGCAGGCGAGAGGCCGGAACAATCGGCGATTCGCAAAGCCGCTGAAGAAGCCCACTTAGACATATCGCCCGATCGCCTGCAATGGATTGGCGTTTATTCCACCTGCTTCGCAACGCGCTTCCAAGCCCCACAGCAGCACGGCTTGCATAGCCTCAACCTCACCTATCGCGTTGAACTGGATACCCACGAGAAAAGTGCGATCGTGCTAGACCGCTCGGAATATTGCGATTGGGAATGGGTTGAGTTGGCGCACGTTGGCGATCGGCTGGAAG
>JBBSFA010000960.1:0-1626 GCA_038239185.1 Elainellales cyanobacterium
AATCGCCTAGATCACAACGGATTGTGACAAAATCTGAGCCGCAATGCAGCGAGAGTCAAAGTACCCTAAAACCGCCCCTCGTCTCGGCTTTATTTTTCCGCAACTAATTCTTTGAACTGCTTGCCCACAGAGAATCCTGGAACGGTGGTGGCAGCAATCTGGAGGGTTTCTCCCGTTCGCGGGTTGCGACCTTCCCTGGCGGAGCGTTGGCGAGGTTCAAAGGAACCGAAACCGACCAGCGTCACCTTGTCGCCTGCGGCAACAGCTTCCATAATGGTGTCGAGTAGTGCTGTTAACATGACATCGGCATCCTTTTTCGTCACTTCTGCCTTAGATGCGATCGCATCCACTAATTCGCCTTTATTCATCGTTAATCCTTATGCCTCGGTCAATTCACGTTTTGGATTGTACTGTATTTTTCGACATACTCCCTCTACCAAGCGGCTGTTGCCGAGTTTTAATAGCACTGCAACAGCTTAATGCTTTTGTTCATCAAGGTGTGACCAAAACAGCACTAGCTGTGTAATAGACTGTAGAGTAAAACGTGATCAAAATCTAAGGTAGGGTAACGGCTTGCTATGACCTATGTCCTCTCTCAACGCCTGACGTTTGAAGAGTTCATTGCCCAGTATGGGGATGACCTCCGCTATGAGCTAATTGATGGAGAATTGCGTGACATGGAACCGACCGGACCCCATGAGTCAGTGTCAGGGAAATTAGCAGGTCGCCTGTTTGTAGAACTTCTCCGGTTGAATTTGAACTGGACGATTCCCAAAAGTTGCCTGATTAAACCGCCTGCGGCAGAAGCAACTGCTTTACGCCCTGATGTGGTTGTTCTTGATGAAGCTGACCTTGTGGCTGAACCACTTTGGGAGCGGGAACCCATTTTGACGAGTGGTAGATCCATCAAGCTAGTGGTAGAAGTCGTGAGCACTAATTGGCAAGATGATTATGCTCGTAAAGTTGAAGAGTATGCATTCCTCCAAATTCCAGAATATTGGATTGTCGATTTTCGAGGACTGGGCGGAATTGAGTTTATTGGCAAGCCGAAGCAACCGACCTTAACGATCTGTCGGCTGGTGGACGAGCATTATGAGAAACAGCAATATCGTCTAGGTGATGCGATCGCCTCCACACTTTTGCCTCAGCTATTTTTGCGATTGAGTGATGTGATGCCCTAGGGAGAAATATGACGATTTGGATCATTCGCCATCCTCAGAGCCAATCGAATGCGGGACAAGCCACAACAAGCCCTGACGATAACGGCTTGAGTGAACTGGGACTTTTGCAAGCGCAATGTGTAGCGGACGCGCGCTCCTACGGAGATACCGCCAGGGTCGCTCTATGCCCGGATTGGATTGCCACTTCGCGCTATTGGAGGACACAGCTCACTGCTCAATCGTTGCTGGAGAAGTTTCCCCAAGTGAAGAGCGAAATTTGGCAGGTTCGGGAATTCACCTATCTCTCCTTTCCTTTGAATTAGCCCACGACACCCTGGCAGCGCAAACCGCTGGTTCAGGCGTATTGGGAGCGATGCGATCTAGATTATGTGGATGGGGAACAAGCTGAATTCTGACAACAGTTGATCGCGCGATCGCAGCAGACTCTCAATCGTATCCGTCAGCA
>JBBSFA010000961.1:0-1618 GCA_038239185.1 Elainellales cyanobacterium
AGCAAGAGTCTTCGTTATGGGTGCGCTGAGTTCCGGTCGTGGTGGCTCCGGCGATCTCTAGCTTCAGCGGCAGTTGAGCCGTCTGGGTCAGCAGCAAGTGATTGAGCTGAGTGGCGATCGCCTCACTGTCTTCGCTCGTTTGCATCTGTTGCCAAATCGCTTTAAGCGGAGCGGCGATCGTGCGATCGGCGCGTTCAATCCAGGGTTGCCAAACCGCAGCTAGATCTTTCAGGAGCGGCGAGTTTGTCCGAAACAGAGGCGGACTGGTGACGGCATCCCCAGCATCTGTGGGGGGTGCGACTGTCTCAACCCCTGCTTCGGGGTTCAAGGTGACTGTATCGGCAATTAGCTCTCGCAGCCGCACCCGCCAGCCTTCCACATGCAGATTTTCTGGATTCAGCAAACTGGCGGCAACCCGCTGGGCTTTTAGCGATCCCCAAAGCTGCCAGAGCTGCCACAGCCAGTAGATTTGACGCGAGGGAGCCGCCGCTGCCCAAGTCGCTTCCAGCAGGGGAAACAAGCTGCCATCGGCGGCGATCGGCGCGTTGTCGAGCAGCAAAATCGGGGAGTCGTCTGCCTCCAATCCGCAAAACCCATAGAGTCCGGGCAAGTGCAGCCGATGCAGGTACAGGTGCAGATAGGGCAACAGCGCTTCGGACAACATCACCGGAACGCCGACCACTTCGCTGGGCTTAGTATCCAGCCAAATTTGCGGCTGCGTCACCAGATAGCGATCGCTGACTAGCGTATTGACGGGGACATTGGCTCGATCGGCTGCCCAGAGATAGCGATACGTTAAGGGGGTTTGACAGCGATCGCACACTGCCTGCCCCACTTCATTGTCGGGATGCAGACAGGCTGGATTGGCACATTGAATTCGCAAAGCAGAATCGCTCATCGGCTAAAAGTTAGCAAAATTAAAGTTAGCAAAATTTTCCTGGCAACGGCGATCGACGCTGGCTAAGCTAGATTGGATTCAGGGCTAGATTGGATTCAGGTATAGCGCTTGTTTAGCTTACTGGCAAGCTTTTTTGGGAATTCTTCCAGAAGTCTGCCCTTTGCCTCTCTCACTCTCAACTCTACAACCCCCTACTCCCTTACCCTCCATGAGTATCCCAGTTCTCTGGACGATCGCAGGTCTGATTCTCTGTATTTTAGAGTTTGTCATTCCGACTGCTTTTGTGGAACTGACAATGGGGATCAGCGCGATCGCCGTTGCGGTGATTTCTCCTGCGGTTCCGGCGATCGGGCTTCAGGTCGCGATTTGGTTGGGCTTATCGGTGTTGCTCAATTTAATTTTAAAGCGCTTGATGCCTGCCACCCGACCGCGCATCATTGAGGATTCCAAAGAAGCGCAAACCTTGACGGAAATTTTGCCAGGGCAAGTCGGGCGAGTGCTTTACGAGGGCAATTCCTGGCAGGCGCGCTGTGCCGACGAAGAGGTGACGATCGCTGCCAAACAGCAGGTGCATGTGGTGGAGCGACGCGGCACTACGTTGATCATCATGCCGGATCATCTGCTGCATTCGTAGGCAGACATACCCATCTTTTTAGGAGCTTTGGACTATGGATATCTTTTACGCTCTGATTCTCATGGTGTTGGGCGGCACAGGCGTTG
>JBBSFA010000962.1:0-1582 GCA_038239185.1 Elainellales cyanobacterium
CAGTCGTTTTGTCGAATGTGCTGCATCCTCCGGCTGTCTTTGCTTTTTTGGATTTGCTGCGGGGAACTGGGCTGTTTGCCGATCGCCGATTGGGTTAAGATATTTCGTCAATACCTAGCCTGTTGACACCTAGCGTTGACACCTAGCGTTGACACCTAGCGTTGACACTGTAGCTGGAAACCCGATAGTATCTAGTGTATTGAAGGGGAGTAGCTGCCGATTTGTGTCCCGCCAAGTTTCACTGCTTGGAGCTGCGCGATCGGTTCGTCTGAGTCAACATGCTGGTGATGAACCTGGCTGAGGCGGCAAATTATTTTTGCTTAGCGAGACTTTCACTCAGTCCACAGTGCTGTGGGCTGGTGAAGTGTTGTAACTAGGTGTTGTAGCTCCTCATCAAGCCCACTCAAATCCACATCTTTTGAGAGGCTTGATGATGCTGACTGCGTTTACAACCAGCTTGCTGCTGATTACGGTTTCGGAGCTAGGTGACAAAACTTTTTTTATCTCTGCGATTTTAGCGATGCGCTACTCCCGGCGGGTGGTGTTTGCAGGCGCGATCGCAGCCCTAGCGCTGATGACGATTATCTCGATGCTGCTGGGACAGGCAGTTTCTTTGTTGCCCAAAAGCTATGTGGCATGGGCAGAAATCCTGCTGTTTCTAGCGTTTGGTCTGAAGCTGCTCTACGATGCCAGCAAAATGCCAGCACAACCGATCGAAGGCTGTGAAGCGGCAGAGAAAGCCGTGGACGAAGTGGAAGGGAAGCTAAAGCGACGCGGGATGTGGGCGTTATTGGCACAGTCGTTTGGACTGACGTTTCTGGCAGAATGGGGCGATCGCACCCAGTTCACCACGATCGCTTTAGCCGCAGCGAATAACGCGATTGGCGTGACGGCAGGCGCGATTTTGGGACATGCGATCTGTGCCGCGATCGCGGTGCAGTGCGGTCGCTATGTATGCAGTCGGCTTTCAGAGCGCACAATTACTCGCGTCGGCGGGGGCTTATTTCTCCTGTTTGCCTTAGTCGGACTGGTAGAAGTTTCGCATTAGGGCTAGAAGCCTTAGGCTAGAGGCTCTAGAATATGGGCAGAATAGGGGCAACTGCCAAGCAAAATTTGTAGATTTCTTTTATGCGTTTTTCTGCCGACCAACTCCAAGCCATTCAAATCCTCATCCGGCAATGTGGTCAGCAGGCGCAACAGCGATCGTCGGAGTCCTTCCAGGTTTACGAGAAAGGGCGGCAGGACTATGTGACGGATGTCGATCGCGCCTTAGATGCCCAACTCACGGCTGGCTTCCAGCAGATGTTTCCGGCAGATGGCATCATCACCGAGGAGAATTCGCAGTCTTGGCAGGCGCTTCACCAAAATTACGATCGCCTTTGGCTGATCGATCCGCTTGACGGCACAGATGACTTCATTCAAGGCAAGCCCCACTATGCCGTGATGGTTGGGCTGCTGCAAGCCGGACAGCCGATCGCGGGTTGGGTCTATGCACCCGTTGCCGATCGGCTCTATTTTGGCGGCAAAGATTTTGATGGCGAAGGCTTTGAGGGTGAAGGCGATTTGTTTCAGCAAGTTGGCG
>JBBSFA010000963.1:0-1580 GCA_038239185.1 Elainellales cyanobacterium
TCTGATGCTCATTCCCCCCCATCGCTTCGCTGATCGTCTGCTCATTCAACCTGATGAAGGCAAACGGTTGGCTGTAGTGCCGCCGATACGTCTTCTCGCACAGCTCGCCGTAGCGACTCATATTCGTAAAGTTGACGTTGCCACAGAGCAATAGAATCGTGGGAAACAGTCTCAGCAGAAAGTCTCGTTGAGGTTTGCTAAATGCCCCATTTTGGACAAGAGGGCTTGTAGAATATCCATAGTGCTATCTCTCAGGTGCTGGTTTCTAATATCTGCACCCTAATCTGAGAGGTAGCTTTTTGTCTACATACCCTGTTTTGGGGGCAAAAACTGTCCGGACTATTGGCTTATAGCACTGTTACAAATTACGCAAGCTCTCCCAGCCTCGCTACCGTGGACTATACTGCTCTGCAAAAATTAGCAAGAGTGTTCGATGTGGCGATCGAGGATCTGGTGGAGGTGTTGGAGGAGTAGGGGCGATCGCGCGGATGGTGCTGTTCTGGCTAAAATAGAGGCAAACCTGCGCGTGATTCAGTCATGAATATCCTGACGACCTACATTCAAGCTGCCATGCACCAGGCTACGTATGAACTGCTAGAAGATGGCACATTCTACGGCGAGATTCCTGCATGTCCTGGGGTGATGACCAATGCCCAAACCTTAGAAGACTGCCGTGAAATGCTTCAGGATGCTTTGGAAGGCTGGATATTGTTGGGGCTAAAGCTGGGACATGAAATGCCTGCGATTGATGAAATTACTCTCACGATTCAGCAAGAGGAAGCTGCCTGATGCCCCCGATCGGTTCTATTAGCCACAGAAACTTGATTCGTTATCTCAAGCAATGCGGTTTTTCAGGACCTTACTCTGGAGGTAAGCACCTCAATATGGTCAAAGGCAGCCTGAAGATTACGATCCCAAACCCTCATTCAGGCGATATTAGCAAGCCCTTTTTGCTGAAGATTCTGAAGCAAGCAGGCATTACTCAAGAGGAATGGGAATCTCTGTAGGCGCTGTTTTCAATTCAATAAGTTCAGCGAGTCTCTTCAACTGCGAATGGAGAGTTTGCTGGAGAAGAAGCAGGCTGACCAGCTCACTTCAGATGAAATGGCTGAACTAGATGCGATCGGGGAGTTGGATCGCATTTTTACCCATGTCAGTGCCATGCTTGCTGTTCAAAATGCCCATTAGCAATGAACTTAAACAGGCGATCCGAGAACGGGCTAAATATCTGTGCGAGTATTGCCATTCTCCAGAACGATTTAGTGCTAATCGATTTACTGTCGATCACGTTATCCCAAAATCTTTAGCGGTTCTGATGACATCAATAATCTTGCGCTTACCTGTCGTCGTTGTAACGCGACCCGCTTAATCGGTATCTTTTTTCCGGAAATCACCTAAAGCCGCATAGTGTCCCTGTTTGGCAAGGAGTCGATCGTGAGTACCTTGTTCGACCCCAACTTAAATTCTCTGCCTATCGCTAGATGCACCCGCGCGCCTTTTCGGGAATCTTGGGAGAGCAGCTCCGAAACGCTCTACGGGAACAGTGACATGCAATATCGCACGCTTGGACAAACGCAAAA
>JBBSFA010000964.1:0-1579 GCA_038239185.1 Elainellales cyanobacterium
AAAGAATTTCGCATCTTGGAGCTGTTTATTTCTTATCCACGCCGCGTTTGGTCGCGGGAACAGCTCATCGAGCGCATCTGGGGACCCGACTTTATGGGCGACAGCAAAACGGTGGATGTGCATATCCGCTGGCTGCGCGAAAAACTAGAGCTTGATCCCAGCCGCCCAGAATACCTGCTGACCGTGCGCGGGTTTGGCTATCGCTTCGGGTAAGCTGCCGCCCCGTTAGAAAGCATTCTGCGAAACCTAACGCTTTAAACAAAGCGAGGTAAGGTGTTAGTAACATCTTGCTGCTTTCTTTGTGGTTAATTTTCTACTAGGATTACTGATTGGGCTTGTCTTTTTCTGGTGGCAGCGATCGCGTGCTAGCAACAGACTGGCTACATTGGCACAGCGGCTCAGCCCGGAAATTGCCGATTATCCGTTTTCCTCCACCTCTCAGCTCGCCTTGGCGATCGCCCAGCAGCAGCAGGTACAGCAGCAGCTTCAGCAAGAGGTCGCCACTTATCGCCAGGTTTTGCAAAGCGCTCCAATGAGCTATCTGCAAGTGGATGATGAGAATCGCTTCCTCTGGTGCAATTTACAGGCTCAAGAGCTACTGGAAATCACGCTAGAAGACTATCCGCATAAGCCGCGCTTGCTGCTGGAAGTCGTGCGGTCTTACGAGCTAGACGAGCTAATTGAGCAGACCCGCGACGCAGGCAAACTCTGTCAGAGCGACTGGACGTTCTATCCGGTCAATGCCGATCCCACGCATCTCTTAGAGCAAGAAGCCTATGCGCTACGCGGCTACGGGTTGCCTTTGCCCGATCACCATATCGGTATTTTTCTGGAGAACCGCCAAGAATCGGTGAAATTAGCGCAGAATCACGATCGCTGGACATCCGATCTAGCGCACGAGTTGAAAACCCCGCTCACCTCGATTCGGCTGGTTGCCGAGACTTTGCACTTGCGGTTGGAACCGCCGCTGCAAGGCTGGGTCGATCGCCTGATCAACGAAACCGTGCGTCTGAGTACGCTGGTGCAAGATTTGCTGGACTTGAGTCGGGGCGATCGCAACCTGACAACAACGCTGCAACTCCAGACGATCGATTTGGTGGAGCTAATTCACTCGGTTTGGCACAGTATGGAACCGCTGGGTCGCGAAAAACAGCTCCGCCTGCAATATACCGGGTTCGATCGCCTGTTGATTCAGGTCGATCCGCCTCGGATGCATCGCCTGTTGGTGAACTTGTTCGACAATAGTATTAAGTACAGCCCCCCTCACCAGCCGATTTGGGTGCAGGTGTCTTTAGATCCACCGCTGTCTGAAACGACATTGGGAGGAAGCGATCGGCAGGTCTGCCTGGATGTGATTGACTACGGAGCTGGATTTCCCGAAAAAGCCCTGCCGCATGTGTTCGAGCGATTCTATCGGGCGGATCTATCGCGCGCTCGATCGCCCTTGATCGCAGCCACTCCGTCTGGCGCAAAATTATCAAAAGGGCTAGTCAATAAAAGCAGCCCTAGTCAAACCGCCGACTGGCAGCCGCGCGGCAGCGGATTGGGTCTGGCGATCGTTCGTCAAATCGTTGAACTT
>JBBSFA010000965.1:0-1562 GCA_038239185.1 Elainellales cyanobacterium
ATCGCCATGATTGACGGCAAGAAATTCAAATCTGGCAAAGCCTACAAAGACAGCAAACTCTGCAATATGCTGACGATGCGGGAGCTGCATAGCCGCTACCACGACTCGACCAAAATCACCTTCAACGCCCTCTATCCGGGCTGCGTTGCTACGACTGCTCTGTTCCGCAATCACTTCCCGCTGTTCCAAAAGATCTTCCCGCTGTTTCAGAAAAACATTACGGGCGGCTATGTTTCTGAGGAGTTGGCGGGCGATCGCCTTGCCGATGTGGTTGCCAAGCCGGAATACAACCAGTCTGGGGTGTATTGGAGCTGGGGGAATCGGCAAAAAGAAGGGCGTGAGGCTTTCGCGCAGGAGATTTCTAATGAAGCCAGCGATGCGAATAAAGCAAAACGGCTGTGGGAACTGAGCGCCAAGCTGGTTGGGCTAGCGTAGATCTGAAGTGATTTCTGAGATAAAAGATACCGCTGAGGTAGGGGGCAGGTTTAACCGAAAGGTCTTGCCTCGGCAGGCATTGACTGCTAAACCTGCCCGTACAGGTATTTTGGTTTTGAAAAATCGCCTGAAGGGTGCGATCGCAGCTTTGGATCAAGCGTTGATCTCTGATGAAATCAGTCAGTACGCTTGTGTAGTTTCGGTTTTTATTTTATGCTTTTCAGCACTGGTGTTTTCACTTATTAACCCAAGCACTAGTAGACAGGCTTAAGGTGAGGCGCTGATTAGGGAAGTTGACCGCGACCCTAACCAGCTAGCTTACACATTCTGGGATGAGCAGAAGTATAGGCTGATCGATTAAAACACCGATCGCCTCGCTAATGCAAAACAGTGGTTTAAGCAACCACGCCTTAAGCTTTTCTTCACTCCAAAACAACGCATTAGCGAGGAAACTGTCATGACTTCAGAGTTCAATGAACTGATGTCCGTTTCGCCTGTGGAAAAAACGCAGGTCTGGATCATCGGTAGCCGCGACCAAGTGGCGCACCTGATCAACGAGTTCTATGTCAAACGAATTGCAACCGATCGCGTCCAGTTTACGCCGATCGTTCCGGCTCCGTTTGCAGAGGGCAAGTATATGAGCGTGCTGGTGCGGTAGACCTGAAAACCGCGCAGGGTGCTAGAGTCCCGGCTTTTTCCAAAAAGCCGGGACTCTAAATGGGTGAGGATTGGAGGCGCGATTTCACAATGTCTCTGGATTCAGCTCTTGAGTTTTACCTGCGCGATGCTCAATCATTGCCTCACTGGCAAGCAGAGCCAGGAAATCTTGAGACTTGGCAAACGTTTCGTCCCATCGGATTTCATCTTCCAGTTCTTCTAAGATGATGGTCGCGATCGCTTCTTGCTCTTTGGCTGGCAAGGCTTTCAATCGGGCGATCGCTTGTTCAAGCAGTTCGGTCATCGCTACAGTGTCCTTGCAAGAGTACTACTATCCATTATTCCGCTTCCGTTTGTAGGGGGCAAATATATGTCGGGGCTGGTGCGGTAGGGGCGATCAAGATGGGAAGCGCAGGTGCGGAGGGCACTAGATCCCCGGCTTTTTCGGAAAAAGCCGGGGATCTGCGATC
>JBBSFA010000966.1:0-1539 GCA_038239185.1 Elainellales cyanobacterium
AGCGATCGCCCCTCCTACCCGCAGCCCCCAGCCGCTAGAATCGATGCCAAGCCCGCCGCTGCCGCCGCTGGGTGCTGCCGAAGCATTTCTCCCCAAACCCGATCCGCAGGCGCTTATCCACCTGCAAATTCGGCTCAGCGAACGGCGCGTCTATGTTTATAGCCGCGACAAAGTGCAGACCAGTTTTCCAGTAGCGATCGGCAGAGCCGGATGGGAAACACCCACAGGCAGCTACCACGTCCTGCAAAAGATCGAAAATCCGGCTTGGCAGCATCCTTTCACAGGCGAGATCATTCCCCCAGGCGCAGACAATCCATTGGGCACGCGCTGGATTGGCTTTTGGACAGATGGCACAAACTTCATCGGCTTCCACGGCACACCCAACGCCGAATCGGTCGGTCGCCCTGCCTCCCACGGTTGCATCCGCATGTACGGTCAGGATGTGACTAAGCTATTTGAGCTAGTGCGGCTGGGCACGCCTGTTGAAGTCGTACCGTAAACCGGAAGCGATCGGTGGCGCTTGATACGAGTTGCCGGGCGCATTTGTCATAATTTCAAGGAAAGGGTTAGTTTGCGCTGCCCTAATCTTTTGCTTTTAAAGCGCTTGAAATGATGCAAAATACCCTAGAACAGTTTGCCAGCGATAACTATTCTGGAGTCTGTCCAGAAGCCTTAGAGTATACGCTAAAGGCAAACGAAGGAGATGTACCTGCCTATGGCAATGATGAATGGACACAGCGGGCATCCGATTATTTTAGAGATCTCTTCGAGATAGACTGCGAAGTCTTTTTTGTCTTCAACGGGACAGCGGCAAATTCACTAGCGCTCGCCGCCTTATGCCAGTCCTATCACAGCGTGATTTGTCATGAAACCGCGCATGTCGAAACTGACGAATGCGGTGCCCCAGAATTTGCCTCAAACGGCTCGAAGCTGCTGCTGGGCAAAGGCGAAGACGGCAAACTCACCCCAGAGTCGATCGCCGCGATCGTCAACAGACGCACCGACATTCACTACCCCAAACCCAAAGTGATTAGCCTCACCCAATCCACTGAATTGGGAACGCTATATACCCCAGCAGAATTACAGGCAATCCAGCAGTTGGCAGCGCAGTACAACTTAAAAATTCACATGGATGGGGCGCGATTTGCCAATGCCGTTGCAGCAATGAACAAAACACCAGCCGAACTCACCTGGAAAAGCGGCGTAGATGTCCTCTGTTTTTGCGGCACCAAGAACGGCATGGCACTAGGCGAAGCGATTCTGTTCTTCAACCAAGAGCTGGCAGAAGACTTTTCCTACCGCTGCAAACAGGCGGGTCAGCTCGCGTCTAAGATGCGATTTATCGCGGCTCCGTGGCTGGGCTTACTGGAAACTGGCGCATGGCTCAAAAACGCCCGTCATGCGAATCGCTGCGCTGAATATTTGGAAAAGCAGCTCGTAGCGATCGAAGGGGTTAACTTAATGTTTCCGCGTGAGGCAAATGCAGTGTTTGCCACCTTGCCCGAAGCTGCAATCCAGCAGTTGCGAGAGAAAAACTGG
>JBBSFA010000967.1:0-1537 GCA_038239185.1 Elainellales cyanobacterium
GGCAGTTTCAAGCTCAAAAACAGGCAAAGCCCAAAGCTGAAGCGGGTCACTAGATCCTAGGAGCGCGATCGACCGGGCGGCTTCTGTCTCTGAACTTCATTAAAATTCATAGCTGAACCTGCCCTGCGATTTTCCCGATTTAGCGCGACCGCTGTTGTAATAGACACAATACACTCACCTGTAAAAATCAGGCTTTAGATAGATGCTGTGTCTGTTTCAGGGGCGGTTTGGGGCGCGTTTAACGAGGCGATCGAAGGCAACTGCCGGGTTTGGATTAACGCTAGTTTTGGTTTTATTGCTTCAATGGGTTCTGCCTACCCTCTCTCAAGCAGGCAGCAGCCGAGGAGAACTTCGCGGTGTTTGGCTCACAAATGTAGATAGCGATGTCATGTTTAGCCGCGATCGCCTGGAAACTGCTTTAGACCAGCTTGCTGAGTTACATTTCAATACCCTTTACCCGACCGCTTGGAACTGGGGCTATACGGTTTATCCCAGCCCTGCGGCAAAACAGGCAATGGGCGTGGCGGTTGACCCGCGCGTTCCAGAATGGCAAGACCAAGATGCGCTGACCAATGCGATCGATCTGGGGCATCAAAAGGGGTTCACGGTGATTCCCTGGTTTGAGTTTGGCTTTATGACCACGGCAGACTCCGAGATTGTGACTGCCCACCCGGATTGGATTACTGAACGCCGAGACGGTTCCCAAGTCTGGCAGGATGGCATCTATCAACGCCGCTGGCTGAATCCCTTCAAGCCAGAAGTCCAGCAGTTTATTCAAGATTTGGTAATTGAAATCGTCACGCAGCACAACGCCGACGGGATTCAGTTTGATGATCATTTGGGCTTGCCTGCTGAGTTCGGCTATGACGACTATACGCTACAGCTCTATCGCCAAGAGCATCAGGGCAAGTTACCTTCTAGTTACTCGGATGATCCAGAATGGGTACGCTGGAGAGCCGATAAGATTACAGCTTTTATGTCTCGTTTGTTTCACGCGGTCAAGGCTGCCGATCGCAATACGTTGATCTCTCTGTCCCCCAATAGCTATCCCTTTGCCTATCAACACTATCTGCAAGATTGGCAAAAATGGGAGCGCCAAGGGCTAGTTGAGGAGCTGATTCTGCAAGTCTATAGTGATAACCTGGATGGCTTTGTGGCGGAATTGGCTCGTCCCGAAGTGCGGGCAGCAAAATCGCATATTCCAGTCTCGATCGCCATCCTGACGGGGCTGAAAGATCTGCCTGTCTCAATCCATCAAGTCGAAGAGCAAGTCTGGGCAGTGCGCGATCGCCAGTTTGCCGGAGTTTCGTTCTTTTTCTACGAAAGCCTGTGGAATATGACTCGTGAACAGCGGAGCGATCGACGGGCTACGTTTCAGAGAATGTTTGAGGAAGTTTCGGCTCGTCCTCATCTTTTGTGAGGCTGTTGAGCTGATCGGTTGGGGTAGTATTGGAGAAGGATTGCGCTTTTAGAGCCTATCGAGAGACGCTGATTCAATGGATGATTTTCCGCAAGTACCATATCCATGCCCAGAAAA
>JBBSFA010000968.1:0-1532 GCA_038239185.1 Elainellales cyanobacterium
ACGCTATGCCCGCGAACGAGATGCCAATTTGCTGCGCCGCCAGTTGAGCAAGCTGGAGATTGATTTCTCTCAGTTTTTGGAAGGTCGATCGCTCGATCAACTCAAGCCTGATGAACTCTATACGCTGGCAAAGTTTTTACCGACCTTTACACAAGAATATCGCCTGCAAATGTATATGGGCATCTTGCGAGAAGTTCTGGAGCAACGCACCACTACAGCGGCGAACAGCCTGACGATGTTCCAGGCGTTGCGTCAAAAATTAGGAATTTCTGATGAATCCCACTGGGCAGTATTAACTCAACTTCAGCGTCAAGAACCGCAGCTTTTTAGCGAGCGCCCGGTTACCCACACAGCCTCTACTCTGCTGCGACCTTTTGGCAGAAGTCACGAACGAGATATGACTGTAGTTCGGCGCGATCGGCGCAAGTAACTGTAAACAAAAGTAAAACTAAGGATAAAAGTCATGATTAAAATTAAGGTTCTCAACTATCAAACGGGCGATTTTCAGGAAACGGTACTTGCGCCTGAAGCCCAAACGAAAAAGGAATGTACGATCGGACGTTCTTCAAGCTGCGGCTTAGTTCTAGAAAGTTCTGATGTCAGCCGCGTTCACGCCAAAATTCAGGTGCAGCAAGACGAATATTTATTTGTTGATCCGGGGAGCGCCAATGGTTCTAGCATCAATGGTCAGACTACATCTGTGAATCAGAGCTATAGCCTCAAAGTAGATGATTTGATTCGCATTGGAGATTTTGTGCTGTTGGTAGAAGCGATCGAGCCAGCATCCTCAGCCAATCCAACGCTGGGACTTATGAATCAAACTCAGAATTCTCTCAAGCGATCGGGCGATCGAGTCTGGTGCGATGAAATAACGGTTCGCTGTGTCCGGATTACGGCTGAAACTGCGGATGTCAAAACCTTTACCTTTGCCGCCGAGCCCGCAGTGCGGTTGAACTATAAACCCGGTCAGTTTGTGACTTTGAATCTGGAAATCAATGGCGAAACTGTGATGCGTTCTTATTCACTGTCCTCTTCGCCTTCTCGTCCCCATACGCTAGAAATTACTGTTAAGCGCATTCCCGCAGGGTTAGTCTCCAACTGGCTGCATGACACGATCGCGGTAGGTAGCCAAATCAAGATCAGCGCTCCGATGGGAAAGTTCACTTGCGTTCCTGTGCTTGCCCCTAAGCTGTTGCTACTTTCTGCGGGCAGTGGGATTACGCCCCTGATGGCAATGTCGCGCTGGGTTGAAGATACTGCCGCAGCCGCAGACATTACTTTCTTTCACTGCGCTCGGACTCCCCGCGATATTATCTTCCGGCAAGAGTTGGAGCTAATGTCGGCTCGTCTCCCCAACTTTCATCTAGCCCTGTCTGTGACGCAATCCGAGCCAGGTCAGCCCTGGTCTGGCTTCACAGGCAGGCTGAATGAGGCGATGCTGCGGTGTATCGCTCCAGATTTCCAAGACCGTAAGGTTTATGTGTGCGGTCCAGAGGGCTTTATGCAAGCGACAAAATCGCTGCTAGAAGGAT